>JACRPI010000046.1 GCA_016214075.1 Candidatus Woesearchaeota archaeon | reverse complement strand
GGATGGGTGATCTGAGAAAATATTTCTGCGCTTCCTCTGTCGGGACTATGCACGAAAAGAGGCATTTATAAAGCGTAAAAAAATTGGAGATGTATATATCCCAAACAAAAAATAGCCCCGGGCAGATTCGAACTGCCGTCAGAGGATCCAGAGTCCCCTATCCTTGACCGCTAGACTACGGGGCTAATGATAAACTACTGAAAAAAGCAACCGCTTATATATTTTGCTTCTGATTATAGTAAACGACACAAACAAAATATGGGACTGCATGTCGTTTACTATTCCAGTGGCGGACACAAGTATAATTTATTTATGTCCACCACTGATTATGTCGTTCACTTTTTATAGTATGAACAAGCACCTAAGACAATGGTCGGAGAAGTCAGAATAAACTACCAACCGCAATCAAGAGAGGAAAGACTACTTCTGGAAGAAATTATTCAACGAACAAGAGCAAGCGCGCAGATAGAAAAAATAACAGTAGATATTTATGTGGAGACATTTGAAAGAGCAGAAACAGAAGAAAATGTCCTCACGTTTGGCGAAGCAGAAGTAGATTATGAAACAAAGACAGGAAGAGTTACAATTCCTGCTACAAGCAAAAAGACACTGAGCCCACTCGCGTTTAAAGGATTGCTATATAGTATGATTGGCGCGGTTTTTGGCGCATATTTTTTCAAGACTGAAGAAGAAGAGCAAGAGTTATTTTCTGAAGAGAAAACTCCACAACGAGAAGCGTTGTTTGATTATATCATGCTCTACAAAGGAGGAACAGTAGAAGCGCTTATTGCGTATAAAGTGGAAAGCGTCAGAAGAACAATGGGAATAGTAGCAAGACATAAGGAAGAAATGGGTTTTAACACAGGTGCATTCGCAACATACTGCAACCAACTCGACCAACTTCAGGAAAATCTTGGAACAACAATTTATTGTTTAGCAACAAAAGGAATAATAACAAGACAGCAAAAAGAAAGCTATGACGCTTAACGCTTTACAATACTGACGCCAGAAGAAGTTCCTAAGCGATAAAGAGTAGGATGCAAATCAGCAACAGATCGCGCGCCCATTGCATACAGCGCAACTCCCGCGTCTTGGAAAGAGCGAACACCGCCTGACGCTTTAATCCCAAGAGTACCTAAACCTGAAGCGCGATGGACATCGTAAATAATTTCAAGATCTTCTGGACGAGCGCCAGTTTTCTTTGTGCCATCATATTTTGCGACAAGATATGTTTCCTGTGCCATTCCTGTGCTTGTTTTGGTCATAAAACGAAGATTTGGAAAATCTTGAGCAACAGAAACAACTGCTTGTGTTGCAGAACGAACACCCTCTGGAGAAAGATAACCTGCTTCAATAATGACTTTGAGCATGTTTCCCTTATTATTCAAAACAGTCTGCGCAACTGCTCGAATCTGTGCGGCATAAAGAGGACTTCCTACAAGAGAAGGATTAGCAACCATATCTACTTCATTCGCGCCATTGCGAATTGCGTCTGCTGTTGCGACGCAAACAGCAACGTCAGTATCGTTTGCTAAAGGAAAATTCACGACAGTCGCAAGACCAACAGAACTTCCTGAAAGCTGCGAAGATGCGTAGGCAACAAATCGAGCAGGAATACAGACTGCTGCAAATCCATACTCTTGTGCTTCAGAAATAACTCGATCAACGTCTGATGTTGTCGTAAGCGCATGTAAAACAGTGTGATCAATGAGTGGTGCGATGTGTTCTGGTCTCAGTTCAGCCATAAAAGCTGCAAGATTGTCGTCAAGTGCCATAATAGGCAGAAACAGTGAAGGGAATGTAAGTTTAATCACAATATAATGATGATGCATACTGACATATATATGTTATGAAAATATCAATATGTGAATAACATTTAAAAGAAGCAGGCAAATACAAAGAAAATATGGAAAGAAAAGTGATGAAGCAGGGTCCAAGTACATTAGTCGTCTCACTCCCCAGCAAATGGACAAAAAAATACAATGTCAGGAAGGGAAGCAGTATTTTTCTAAAAGAGCAGGGAAGTACAATCAGTATCAGCAAGCAACCAGAAAAAGGGGATACAAAAATTAATGTTAACGTGACAGGAACACTGCCTATGACGCATAGAATTGTTGGTGCTCTTTACAAAGCAGGATATGACGAGATAAATATCAAATATGGAATAATTGAGGAAGCAAAGGCGATTCTAGAAGCAACACAATCCATGCAAGGGCATCAAGTCATGAAGCATGAAAAAAATGTAATCACCATCCAGCGAATCATGAACATGGACACAGAAACATTTGATGTCCTTTACAGAAAATGTTTTCAGATGGTGCAAGAGATGGCACAGGAAACAAAAAAAGCGCTGGAAAAAAATAACAAAGAGAAGATGGCAGAAGTGATACTTAAAGACAATCTCATGGCAGTGTTTGCAAATTATTCAAGAAGAATGCTGCTCTTAGGATATGCAGAAGAACATATTGCAGAACAATATCACCTTGCAGTACAGTTGGAAAAAATAGCAGATAGGTTTAAATATATTTGTCGATGGTATCTTGAGTACAAAGAAAAGCCAAGTAAAGAGATTCAGGAACTGATAGAAGAACTTTGCGCATTTGCGGCACACTTCGAAGGACTATATTACAATTTTTCCATGCAAAAAGTCGTAGACTTTGGAAAAGAAAGAAGAAGAATAGAGCGCAAAGAAGAAGAGATTATTGCAAAAATCACAAAGAAAGAAGTAAAACCATTATTTTATTGTATGAGTATCAGAGCACTGCTCTTTGATTTGAATGGACCTGTCCTTGAAATGAGAATGAAAGAATTTTAGGTATAGGTTAAATTGGGAAGCAAAACGGGAAATCGTCGGGGAGCGGCATAAACAGCATCAAAGACGCGTTTTGCTAAATCTGGAATAAATGTATTTGCAGGAAGAAGAGATTCCTGCTGAAGATATGCGTCTGGAATTTTGCCAGACATTGCAAGATAGGTTCTCCAATTTCCAGCAAGAGTAGTAAATCCTTGTTCACGCATCAGAGCAAAAGAGTTTGCAACAGCATACTGCAGTTCTTGTTCAAGAAAATCTTTGTGTGATGAAGATGCAGAAGAGAATTGATGGAGCAAAGCTCCAGTCTCACCCATGGAAACAAATATTGCGGCAGCCTGACAATATTCTCGCATATGTTCTGCTGCATCTGGTTTGCAGCAATCCCAGCTCATAACCAAATCAAGCAGCGTATGAGAACATTGCGCTTCAATAAAAGAAGGAGATACTCGTTTGTTGTGACCTCGACGCATCATTTGCTTGTATGCGGGCGTATGCGCAGCAAGAAGTTCATCGCGCGTTCTCCAATTTTTATAGTCACGACAAACACTCTCAAAATCTCCACCACTTTCATCATTATGCGCAATGTGTGTTTCAGAAACAATAGCAATCAAAGTAGAAATATAATGTTCACGAAGAGCATGAAAATTTAAATTTCTCTTTCTCTCAAAAGAATTCCCATACAAAAAGCGGGCAACATCATAAAAAAAGTTTGCGATGGAAAGCTTTGCAACATCAATCACCCCATGTTCAGTGATATTTGCGTCATGGGCGTCAAGCAAAACCGCGCCAACACAACCACGTTGAAGAAAAGCTGAAAGATCATCAGTTGCGTCAAGAACATTTTCAAGATGAGAATTTCTTGGCAAGCGAGGAACGTCTTTTGTTCCAGCAATACGTCGTTCAAGAAAATTTCGATACTTAATTTGTGGAATTGCGGGTCTGCCGACATATCCTTGCATTCCTGGCGCAGGATACCATTTACCATTATAATGAACAAGATTTTCTGTAACCATGAGATGAAATTTACTTAACATCGTAAGTGCATCACGACAGATCTCCATTTTTTTGCTATCATCTGCTGCCAAATCAAGCTGTTCCGCAGCTGTTTTACCTTCATTGTGCATGCTCAAAACGCGAGCATCGCCTGGCAATTTCAAAACAAGCCCACCAAGTTTGACGCAGGGAATTTCAAAGTATGCTTTGAGTTGAGGATTCATTTTTGCTTCATCAAGAAGTGCGTGAAATTCCTCAGGAGAGCGAGGAAAGTTTGGAGAACCATCACGACTATTAAAAAAACGGGGACTATATCGTGCAGCAACACGATAATAAGTCATGGAAGGATTGATCATGATTGCAGCAATCCCGGAAAGTGCATCCACTTCTTGTTTGTGTGTTCGCTTGAAGACAAAATAGTGTTCAGTATCTTCCACAAAATACCCTGCATCTTTCGCGGCATCAAAACGAACAAAGCTGGAAGAAGAAAATAAATCTTCTCCCGCAAGAATTCTTTCAAGCTCTGCAATGACTGGTTTCTTGAGTGCTTGCACCCCTTCAACTTCGAGAACCTTTGCGTACAATAAACCGCCAAGAAGTTTTCTGACGGAATCTGGAGCATGAAGATAACTCATTTCTGCAAGTTCAAAGGAATGAAGCGGTATATCTTGATACAAGTCTGGTGTCAACATAGTGATGGTGACTGCGTGATATAATCGCTGCCAATTTTCTGCAGAAAGAGTTTCTTTTTGTGAAACAAGATTCCACACATGCGCCCATCCAAAGAGACATGCCTGCCTCGCAATCTCCTGATCAGTAGAATGTATTCTTTTTTCAGAAATCCATGCGTCAACATAATTCCCAATCTCTGTTGCTTCTGGATGTGCACGCATAAACTGCAAACGTTCCCGTTGCTCTGGGAGAAGTTCATAATGACGAAGGAGTTCTTTATCTGTTGCAGCTACTTCTTCAAAGTATCCAAGAAGATCATAACGAAAGCCCCGTTGCCATTTCTGCTCCCAATTCTCAAGAGTCTGAGCAACTTTTGTTAAATCTCCATCATAAAGAGTTTCGAGCATTGGCAGTATCATATTTGGAGGAGGAATAAAACCCGCGGCATCAAATTCATCAAAAGCCAGACGAAAACCCTTAATATAATCTCCAGAAGCAACAGAAACAAATGCATCTCTTTTTTCTTCAACCCGTCTTCGAAGAATATCCTCTAAAACAATCCCACACTCGTCAAAGGGAGCAAGCCGCCTATTGCGAAAAAAAGTACATGCCTTCGACCCCCAATCATCAAATGATATCATATACTACCCAAAAGTAAGAAAATAGAAGAGTAGTTTTAAAGGTTATTGTATTTTTACACATCCAAATTCTTCGCGGCTTTCGCGTTCTGTTCAATAAAGTCGCGTCGTGGTTCTACCTGATCGCCCATGAGCACAGTAAATACTTGATCTGCGATAACTGCGTCTTCGATCATCACTTTTTTGAACACGCGATTTTTCTCATCAAGGGTCGTTTCCCATAACTGTGTCGGATTCATTTCTCCAAGACCTTTGTAGCGCTGAATATTTACATTATCCTTGCCAATTTCTTTCACTGCTGCAAACATCTCTTGATCATTGTAACAGTAATGAATAGCCTTTCCTTTCTGTACTTTGTAGAGCGGCGGCTGCGCGATGTATAAGTATCCTTTGTCAATAAGTTCGCGCATATAGCGGAAAAAGAAGGTGAGCAAGAGACAGCAAATGTGCTGTCCGTCAACATCCGCGTCAGTCATGATAACAATTTTGTGATAGCGAAGTTTTGCGATGTCAAAAGAATCGCCAACACTGCAGCCAAGCGCAGTAATCAATATCACTATTTGTTCACTTGTTAATATTTTATTCAACCGCGCTTTTTCGACGTTAAGAATTTTTCCGCGAAGTGGAAGAATTGCTTGATTGACACGGTTACGGCCTTGTTTTGCGCTCCCCCCCGCGGAATCTCCTTCAACAATAAAGATTTCACATTTCGCAGGATCGCTTTCCTGACAATCCGCGAGTTTTCCAGGGAGGGAATTTCCCTCAAGAACAGATTTTCTTCGGGTCAAATCACGAGCTTTGCGTGCGGCGTCGCGCGCTTTCGCGGCAAGAATGGATTTGAGAACAATCTGTTTTGCGATAGCGGGATTTTCTTCAAGATAGGTCGCGAGCGCGGCGGAAACAACAGAATCAACAATACCTTTCACATCGCTGTTTCCAAGTTTTGTTTTGGTCTGTCCTTCAAATTGTGGCTCAGGATGTTTGATAGCAATGATTGCGGTCAATCCTTCGCGGACATCCTCTGCGGTGAGTTTGACTTCTTCTCCTTTCAATAACGTATTTTTCTCAGCGTAAGAATTTAGCGTTCTCGTCAACGCGGTTTTGAATCCACTCAGATGTGTTCCACCTTCAATCGTGTTAATATTATTGACAAAAGAAAATAACGTTTCATTGTACCCATCGTTGTACTGCAAAGAGATCTCCACATCAACATCATTTTTCACGCTGTGCAAAAAAATAACAGGATGGAATGGCGCTTTGTTCGTATTCAAATATTCAACAAAAGAAACAATGCCTCCTTCATAATGGAACGTTTGTTCTTTCGCGGCGCGTTCATCTTTAATCGAAATAGTAATACCTTTATTGAGGAACGCGAGTTCACGCATGCGCGCGGCGAGTGTTTCATAGGAAGACTCAATGGTCTCAAAAATTTCTTTGTCAGGATGGAAGGTGACTGTTGTTCCTGTATCAGACGCGTCGCCAAGAACTTGAACATCTCCTGTTGGTTCTCCGCGAGCAAAATCCATTTGATGCACTTTACCATCACGTTTGACAGAAACGCGGAGGGTATCAGAAAGCGCGTTGACAACGCTGACGCCGACACCATGTAAACCACCAGAAACTTTGTAGGTACTTTTGTCAAACTTTCCACCCGCGTGAAGTTTGGTCATGACAACAGCGAGCGCGGACATGTTGTATTTCGGATGCATCGCGACAGGAATACCGCGTCCATCATCAATGACAGTTACAGAATTATCAGGATGAATAATAATAATGATTGTTTTGCAATAGCCAGCCATTGCTTCGTCAATGGAGTTATCCACCACTTCATAGACAAGGTGATGCAGCCCTGAGATGCCTGTGCTTCCGATGTACATCCCCGGTCGTTTTCGAACTGCTTCAAGACCTGCTAAAACTTGGATGTTTTCTGCGCCATAAGTCTTTGATGCTTCTTCTTGTGTTGCCATAATTCTACCGTCGAGAAAATGAACAAAATAAGCTCTGTTTTTCCCGTAATTTTTCAATGCTTCCGTGTTTATAAAAGTTGTGTTGGGGAAGTAAGAATATGTGTCAAAGAGAACAATGGCAAACAATCAAAGAAGATCTATTTCGCTTCATTAAAAGAATCTAAAAATCCAGCGTTCTGTTTTTTAACCCGTTTGACAGCGTCTCGTAAAGCGTCAACAGAATCTTTGTCTGTTGTTTCGATAACAAAATGAGGATGACCAACTTGAATGTGTTCTGTGTAATAGCCTGAAACGTGCATGTCTTTGTCGTTCCAAAGTTCTTTTCTGAGTACGTTACAGAAGGTGTGTCCTGTTTCAACTTCAAGATGAAGCTTGTTTTTCTTTTGTTCAAGAACTTTTATTTTCATGTCATTCAAGAAAAGGCATTTATTTATAAATATTGTGGTAGTATGAACGAAATCAAAGATCGGAAGTACTGAATTATTAAGAACCAAAAACGCCTAAAAGCCAATTTCTGACTTGACTAATGACACGGAAAAATAAAGGTTGTTCAATTTGATCCAATGCTTCTTGTCCTTCTTCAGCAGTGCCTGCTGTTTCAGGAGCGCCATTGTATGTTTCTTCGAGATCAACAGAAGGCTCTGCTTCTTCTTCTGCCACTTCTTCTGCTTCATCAACATCTGAAACTGTTTCTTCAGTTGTTTCTTCCGAAGCATCAAGAGCGTCTAAGCCGAGATATTCTTTCGCGAGCGTATGAAGAGAAGTGAACGTTTGACTTCCAGGGTAGATGTCCATGTTAAACCGAACAGAAGGAGCGCTGGTAACACCATCAGCTTCTGCTTCTTCAACCTGATCAAGAACATCCCATGCGGTCGCCTGAGTATCTAAGCAAAAGCTGAAGTTTGCGGAAGCAAGACCCACATTGTCCGCGTATTCTTTCAATGAAGCGCGGGTAATTATATCCAAATTATTTTGAAGTTCTGCTTTGTACACATCCTTTTTGCTTTGTTTGTTCGCGCATTCGAGCGCAATTTGCGCAAGAGAACTTTGTACATCAGAAGTATCAAAATAATAGACATAATCAACGCGAAGATCATGAGGATATTTTTGGACAAGCAATTCTAACGCCTGATCTTGCGCGGCGCAGGATTCAAGCGCAACGTCGCAGTAGCTGGTAATATCCACTTGTTTTGCGAAAACTACTGAAGAAAAAAGAGAGAACACTAGAACAGATACTATCAATGATAGAAGCAATCCCCTCTTTTGCATGAGGTGTTTCAGACGCACAATAGTATATAAACATTGCGTTTTGAGTTCTCCCGTCGCCCACAACAATCTTTAAATATAAGGTCGCCTTGTGATAGATATAATATATAGTCAACAATACCAATACTGGGGTGGTTACAATAGAAACAAAAAAAATAATCATAACAAGCGCGCTTTTAGGAGTACTTCTTATTCTCGCGTTGCAAAGCGTTTTCGCGGTGGAATATGAATCTGTTAATGAGTTGCGATCAAGAAACATTATCAAAGATGTGACGTACGCGTGGGGATATACAGATGGATATGATGATTATACACGTGGGAGAGCATCGACGCCAAATGCGATTGTAAACAAATACAAGCGAGTCAGTAAGAGTGATCCTGATTATTTTGGAGCAGAACTTGCCTATTTGTATAAAGGAAGCTACACATCAGGATATAGCAAAGGATATGTTGACGCGAAAAACGGGCGAGATAGAGCAGTCAGTTCCAACTTTTTAGAAGAATATGATGTCATTAAAGAAGATGCAGGAGAAACACGCTCTACAACATCTGTGTATAATAAATGGAATCTTGATGAAATAGACACAACAAAAGGAGTAGAAAATCTCGCGTACAAAATAGGATATGAAGACGCAAGCAAAGGAAATTCCAAAACACCGTTGAAGATTATGTATGATCTTTCAAAAGATCAATCAAGAGATGTTCGCGATGTCTATGAATGGATCAGAGAAAATAGAGGAACATTCTCAAAGAAGTATAAAGAAGGATATGAAGCGTATAAAACAGCAGCGAGCGCAAGCGAAGAAAAAACAGCAGCAAAAACAACGCAAAGACAATCAAGCAGCTTAGCGTCGCAACAAACACTTGCGGAGCAGAAAGAAGCCGCGTATGCTGTTGGCTATAAATTTGGGTATGCGGACGCGGAAGCCGGAAAAAGAAGCAACCCGCAAACAATCTTGAGTTATGACTGGATCTTAAATGCAAGATACACAGACACAGGCGAAGCAAATGACCGGAATTGGTATACGCTTCCTGAAGGAGTATCACAACAGGATGTAGAACAAGCGCAGGCAGATGAGAAGAATTATCTCAAAGGCTACCGTGAAGGCTACACAATGGCATTGAAAGAGGATGAAACTGCTGCAGAACTCACGGATGAAGAATACGTGTATCAGATTGGGTTTGAAGTAGGTACGTATGATGCAGAGAAAGGTGCATCGAGCAATCCGTACACCTACACATGGAAAACACACAGATATGTGACAAAGCCAGAAGAAATTTATTACACAAAACTCATCCGATATAATAGAGATGATTATATCAAAGGATATAGGGATGGGTATAGTTCTGGACAGTAATTCTTCTTTTTTGTTTTTTTAATTTATTTTTTTAAATTCTTCATGTTTGCGTTTTCTTCTTCAAATTCCCCAGCTTTCCAAAATAATACGGCTTGTCCGCAACAAGAAATGCCTCAAACAAAGAAAGATCCGCTCCTTTCAAAAATGGGCTCAATAAATATTCTTTGAGCACGTCAGTGCCTTCTGTGCACTGATTAAAAGAAGGCAAGACAATCAATTTCTTCCGCTTCCATGTTCCACAAAGAAATGCTTTGTATTTTTCAGAGCGGGGCCATTGTGACAACACAACTGCAGGATGTTCATGCCCGATTACAATAGTCGAAATATTCTTCATAATTTTTTTATCAGACAACAACGCGGGAAGCGTATCTCCATGCACAAAAAGAACATCATTGAGAATATAGTGATCTACAACTTCCAACCCACGTGTTTTTGCGATAGGATCAAGCATCGTATCATGATTTCCTTTCACTAAAATAATAGTATCAGCATATGTTTGAAGAAGTTTGAGAAAACGTATGCAATACCTCCATTCTGTTTCGCTAATGGTCCCAAATTCATGTTTGAAATCACCATTGACAAGAACAGCGTTGATTTTTTTTGTTTGAGAAAGAATGCAACAGTGTTGCAGCATTGCTTCCATGCGCTTCAGCATTTCTTGATGAGCAAAGCGGGGAACAAGCACTCCTTTTTTATTCAACGATTCTTCATAGCCAAACTGCAGATCAGTAATTGCGAGAAGCTGACGCTTGGTAAAATAAAGACCAAGATCAACAATTTCAATATGGGCAAGGATTTTCATAAACAGGATGAAAAGAAAAGAGAGTTAAAATAAGTTGTGGAAAAACTATCGAAGTTTATCCCTTTCTACAGGAATGGCATAAAGAAGATGAGGCATCTCACGAAGCCGCAATAAAACATCACAGGTTTGAAAGGGAATCTGTCTAGCAAAGAGTGCGTAAGGTCCAAGGCAGGAGTCGTTCAACCCATGCTCCTTAAACGCACGCTGTTGTTCAACGCTAAACGCGTCTGAAGAAAAATATTCACCTGCGGCAGAGATAGAAAGCCATCGATAATCAATCAAAGCGCCATCATTTGGAAGAGCAAACTGATGCGAATCAAGTTGCGCGGCGTAATATTCCTCATGATACCTGCCATCATGAAAATCAACATCGTAAGAACGAAGAAAAGAAAGATCATAAAAAACTCCTTGATAAGCAAGCTGCTCGCGAAATGCGCGAGAAGCTGTATTTCCAAGAGAACTATCTCCACGTATATGCGCTGTATAAGGAAACATCCATTCTCCTGCAAAATCATGAGGCTTGTTTTTTTCAGCGTCCCAAAAACGGTTTCGCGTGAGGAGAATTTCAATAGTGGAATTTTCAGGAGTGCCAAGAACCCTATACGCGCAAAGATGCGCGAGGTGATGAAGTGTTGGTTTCATAGTATCACGAAGCAGCAGTTTATTCAGGAAGTTCAATGGGATAAATTTTAGGATGATCAGAAAGATATTCAAGAATTTTTATTGTTGCGGGAGAGACAACGCGTTCAGTAACGCGAGCAGTGCCCAAAGATGGAGCGCCAAGACCAAGCTCTTGAAATGTAGCAAGCTGTCTTTTCGCAAAACCTTCATATAACCTTTGAGAGAGAGCAAAATCAAGCGCGTCTTGTGGTTTCATCCACCTGTATGGAAGAGAAAAACCCGATCGCTGAGCGTCAGGAGTATCAGGAAGATTAGAAACATGAACAGCAAAAAAGTGACAAAGACGAAATTCATCATAAACTGTTTCTTCATGAGAAGGAAGATAAGATGGTCTAAGTAAAGCTCCTGAATAATGAAGTTGACTATGAAAATAGCGGATCGCGGTTTGAAGAAGAAGAGGCTGATTACGAACATAATCAGAAGGATCGAATTTTCCACCCGGAAACATACACTCTCCAGGAAATTCTGAAGGAAATCCTGTAACCCAATTGAAATAGGGCCGTCGCACAAGAAGAACCTCAAGATCAGGTTCTTGACCTTCTGCTTGAGCGCGAGCGCGATACGCAACCAAATAACCATAATTCAGTGGATCTACCATAGTGAAAAGAAATAGGATATGCTTTATAAAAATTGCGACCAATTTACCACTTAAAAGTATCAAAATAAGAATAGGAATCTATCAATACCTTTAAAAACAATTAAGGATTCTAAGAGGACATGGTCTTAGAAAACTTAGGGGACAGTCTAAAGGCAACGCTCTCGAAGATAGCGGGCGCTATGTTCGTGGATGAAAAGCTTATCAATGAACTCGTAAAAGAGATCCAGCGTGCCCTTCTGCAAGCGGACGTCAACGTCAAATTAGTCTTTGAGCTCTCCAATAAAATCAAAGAGCGCGCGCTCAAACAAGAACCTCCGCCAGGATTAACAAAAAAAGAATATCTGATTAACATTGTCTATGAAGAACTCGCGAATTTCTTAGGAGGAGAAGGACACAAAATAGAGGTCAACAAAAAACCCTATGTCATCATGCTTTGTGGTCTTTTCGGAAACGGGAAAACAACAACAGCGGGAAAGCTCGCGAAATTCTTCCAAAAGCGGGGAAACAAAGTCGCGGTAATCCAAACAGACACCTGGCGTCCTGCTGCGTATGAACAACTCAAGCAACTTGGGGCGCAGATTAATGTCGATGTTTTTGGAATCAAGAATGAAAAAGATCCAGTAAAAATTTACAAAACATTTCTTCCGGAATTACAAAAATACAACATCGTCATTGTGGACACTGCGGGACGAGACGCGCTGAGCGAAGACCTTATTGAAGAACTCAAGCAAATGAATGCTTTAGTGAATCCAGATGAAACATTGCTCGTCATGAGCGCGGATATTGGACAAGCGGCTGAAAGACAAGCGCGCGCGTTCCATGAAACCTGTAAAGTCACAGGAGTTATTATTACAAAACTCGACGGAACTGCGAAAGGAGGAGGCGCGTTGATTGCGTGCTCAGTCACAGGCGCGCCGGTCAAGTTCATTGGAGTTGGAGAAAAGATTGACGCGTTTGAGGAGTTTAAGCCAAAGAATTTCGTGGGAAGACTTTTAGGGATGGGAGATATAGAAGCGCTTCTGGAAAAAGCGAAAGAAGCGTTTACAGAAGAAGAAGCAGAGGATATGGGCAAAAAATTCCTCAGTGGAAAATTCAATCTCATTGACTTATATCAACAGATGGAATCACTCAGTAAAATGGGTTCCATGGGGAAGTTGATGGAAATGATTCCTGGTATGGGTCAACTACAGTTGCCGAAAGATATGATCGCGGTGCAGGAAGAAAAGTTAAAGAAGTGGAAGTTTATCCTTAACTCCTGTACGAAAAAAGAGTTAGAGGATCCAGATGTTATTGATAGTCCGCGCATGACACGAATTGCGAAGGGATCAGGCACAGAAGTGCAGGAGATAAATGAGTTGCTCAAACAGTATCGTCAGACCAAAAAAATGACAAAAATGTTTGGCGGCGCAGGAACACCAAAAGCAATGGAAAAAATGATGAAGCGAATGGGTGGAAAGATTCCTGGATTAGGGAATTTGCAAGTAAAATGAGATTGAATAACAGACACTATAGTCGCCAGATAAAATGAAAACACGCACCTGCTAAAGCCAAATGTCAGGGGGACCCATTGCACAAAAGTGCAATGGGGTATTATGGAATTAAAAAAACAATCAAGGTCAAAAAAGAAAATATAAAAGAATAAAACAAGAAGTGAAGATAACGGTGAAATCATGAAAAAAAACGAAACAAAAAGTGAAAACAAAGAAATCAAAAAGAAAATAACGCAAGAAGAACTCCAAAGCGCGCTTCAAGAAAAATATATGGAATATCAAGTGCTTGAGCA
The DNA here is from genome assembly GCA_016214075.1 of Candidatus Woesearchaeota archaeon. Lineage (NCBI taxonomy): Archaea > Nanobdellati > Candidatus Woesearchaeota > Candidatus Woesearchaeota archaeon. The sequence continues at coordinate 44,321 of JACRPI010000046.1, read as the reverse complement.
GCAAATGAAGCAAGTAGAAGAACAAAATCAAACATTGCAAAAACAAATTGAAGATCTTAATGGAATAAAAGAAGCAATTGAAAGCATGGAAAAAACAAAAATAGGCAGTGAACTTTTTGTTCCGATTAGCGCGGGAATTTTCATTAAAGCAGAGATCAAACAAAACAATGAACTCCTCGTCAATGTCGGCGACAATGTTGTTGTTCCAAAATCAATAAAAGACGCGATTACACTTGTGGAAAAACAAGAAAAAGAAATCCAGAAGTATAAAGAAACAATGGCAAATAATCATACAATGCTTATCCTGCATCAGCAGCAGCTTGAAGCGGAATTGTACGCGATGACCAAAGATCAGGAAGAGTAAGACTCTAAAAGCATAAAAAGGAAAAAATGAGGTAAAACATGTTTGGCTTTCTCAAAGACACACTAAAGAAGACTGTTGAAAAGTTAACAAAAGAAGTAGATAAAGCAACAGAAACAGTGGAACCAACAGAAGAAGAAAAGAAAGCAATAGTTGAAGAAATAAAAGAAGAGAAGAAAAAAGAAGAAAAAAAGAAAGAAGAGCAAAAGCAGAAAGGATTCTTTGCGCGATTAAAAGATAAAATTACAGGAGAAGAGAAAGAGGAGATTTCTGAAGAAAAACTGCAAGAAGAAAGTAAAGAAGAAGCTGAAGAAGAAAGTGAGAAAGAGAAGGAAACAACAGAAGAGACAAAACAAGAGAAGAGAGAAGAGAAGAAAAAAGAAATTGAAGAAAAAAAGCACCCTAAAGAGCACAAAGAAAAGCAAAAAGAGCACGCAAAAAAGGAAGCTGAAAAGAAACATGTTCCAAAAAAAGAAGAAGCAAAGAAAGAGCAAAGACACAAGGAAAAGAAAGAAGAAAGATATGTTGATGAAACCTACGGCATTGAAGTTATCGCGGAAGAAAAGAAACAAATCATCGAAGAGCCAAAAAAAGAAGTTGAAGAAATAGAGCAAGAGAAGAGAGAAAGAAAAGAAGAAGCAAAAATTCATGCAGTTGACATGCACAAGAGAGAAGAAGAAGGAGAAAAAGAGATTGACGAGCTTCTCGAAAAGAAGAAGAAAGAGCAGGAAGAACAAAAACAGAAGGAAGAAAAGAAAGAAGAAAAAGGATTTTTTGCGCGATTAAAAGATAAGTTTACGCATAAGGAAGAAGAACAAAAGAAAGAAGCGTTTGAAGTCAATGAAGCAGAAGTCAAAGAGTTTGAAGAAGCGTTCAAAGAAGTAGAAACAAAACCTGAAATAAGAGAGGAAGAAGAGAAGGAAGAAAAAATTCCTGTTGTGACACAGACAGAAGATGGAGAGACAATCTTTGAACTACAGGAAAAACCAACAGCAGTTGGACATAAGAAAGACCATAAAGAAGAAAGTAAAAAAGAAGCAGAACAGCTGAAAAAAGAAGCTGCACAGCAAAAGAAAGAGCAGAAAGCAAAAAAGGAAGAGCAGAAAAAGGAACAAGGAAAAGAAGAGCCTGAAGAAGAAACAACAGGATTTTTTGGACTGCTCAAAGACACGATTTTCAAGACATCTATTTCTGAAGAAAAATTCGAAGAACTTTTCTGGGATCTTGAAGTCGCGTTGCTGGAAAACAATGTCGCTGTAGAAGTAATTGACCTTATTAAAAAAAATCTCAAGAAAGAACTTGTCGAGAAGAAAATACTTCGCGGACAAATCAATGAAATCATTCTCAAAACATTGAAAGAGTCTGTAGAACAGACATTTGACGTTGAACAAGTGGATTTAATCGAAAAAATAAAAGAAAAGAAACCCTACATCGTGGTCTTTGTCGGAATTAATGGATCAGGGAAAACAACAACCATCGCAAAGATGATTCAGAAACTCAAGGACAATAATCTATCGTGTGTTGTTGCCGCAGGAGACACCTTCAGAGCAGCGGCAATCCAACAATTAGAAGAGCACACGACAAGGCTCAATGTCAAGCTCATTAAGCACGACTATGGTTCAGATCCAGCAGCAGTAGGATTTGACGCGATCAAATACGCGCAAGCGCATAACATTGATTGTGTCCTTATAGACACCGCAGGACGACTGCATAGCAATGTCAATCTCATGGATGAGATGAAAAAGATCATCCGTGTCACAAAGCCTGATTTCAAAATTTTCATTGGTGAAGCGATTACAGGAAATGATTGTGTTGATCAAGCGCGAAAGTTCAATGAGGCAGTAGGCATTGATGGGATTATTCTCGCGAAAGCGGATGTCGATGAAAAAGGCGGCGCGGCGTTGTCCATTGGCTATGTCACCAAGAAACCAATTCTGTATTTAGGAACAGGACAAGAGTACAAGAATCTCGAGGAATTTGACAAAGAAAAGGTTATGGAACAGTTGGGATTGGGGTGAACTGTCAAGAATCACCGGTCTTTGACCGGTGGCATGAACTAAAGACCCAGTGGTTCTTGAGCACAACGCTCATACCACTCCACCAGAGAATACTTTAGTGGTATTCGGTTGTATAAATACATTAAACAGAGAATTTCAAAAATTCAGAGATTGAAATAATGTTGTCTTTCTTTTTTGAAGGAGCAATAATAAGAAGTGAAAAACCATTATGTTTTATTGAAAAATCATCTAACCCTTGCTTTTCACGAGATGGAATGGCGTCTGTCGCGGTCACATTGATTGCGCTCTTTTCAAGAATAAAATCTACTTCTGAGTGAAGCTCACCCCAATAAAATATTTCATTAGATTTTTCAAGAAGTTTAAGAAAGACAGTATTTTCATAAAGCATTCCTAAATTATTTGAATAATGCTCTCTTGCGACGTGAATAAGCCCATTATCACAAATATAATATTTTGGAAGTTTTGAGACGTCATATTTTATTTTTGCGGAATAAGAGAAATATGAAACACGAAATAAAAGGTATGCGTCTGCCATATAACTGAGATACGTTCGAATGGTATCGTCAGTTATGCCAAATACCTTAGAAAGCTTGTTGAAGCTCACTTTTGCTCCAGGGGTACTACAAAGATAACGAGCAAGCGCAATAATTTGTGTTGTATTTTGAATATTGTAACGACTGATAATATCCTTATTGATAATGTCATTAAAATACTGCTCAAGTATTTTTTTCTTTTTAACAACATCCTGCTCCAAAACAACTTCAGGAAAACCTCCGTACGTCATGTACTCTTCAAGATTTTCTGATTTTTTGAAGATGCAAAACTCCGCGTAAGATAAAGGCATGATTGTAAAAGAAAGATTTCTTCCCGTCAATAAAGTAGATAACTCTTTTGAAAGCAAGGATGCGGAAGAGCCGGTAATGATAAATTTAATGGTAAGGTCAAGATCATATTTTGTTCGAATCCAACGCTCCCATTGAGGAATATTTTGAATTTCATCAATAAAAAAATAAATTTTCTTTTTATTTTTTGTATAGTTGTTATATGTGTCTAAAACCTGTTCAAAAAGTTCAAGATGGAGATGTCCACTCAAAGCATAATCTTCTAAATTCAGATAAAGAAGTTGCTTTGGATGAACACCAGATAAAATAAGAGACTGCATAATCTGCTTAATCAATGTTGATTTTCCAGATCGGCGTACCCCTTTAAGGACAAGCACCTCCTTTCTTTCAAGATACGGGAGAAGAAGCTCAAGATAGCGATCTCTTTTTACTCCAATCTCTATTTGTTTGTCCCATGGTGACCACTGTTTCAAAACAGACAAAAGTACGTTACTATCCATAAAAATAGTGAAGAAGAGTTTATTTATAAAGGTTTCGAATGGGTTAGGAGCCTATATAAAGGAGAAATAAAGCAGCAGGAATCAGCTTAAACAGCATTTTAATCACTAACTAAGAGTAAAATATATAAATAAGCCCCATTTTTTACATATAAAATACATGCATACAACATAACAGAGGCATACGATGACAGAAATTACATTGACAAAACAAATATCCAAACAAGGAAACCAAGCAGTTATTATTATTCCTAAATTCTTGCAGGAAAAACTGAAACCAAAGACGACAGTTGAAATTAAAATAAAAGTTCTTGAAGATTTTAGTGCTGGTGAGAAGTAATGGTATCAAGACTCGAAAGAGTGATTGAAACTTCTGTCACGCTCCAATATCAAGCAGAGCAATGGAGTACAGAAAGAATTGCCCTTGATGGTATTCAAAACCATCTTCCTACAGATAGTGGCGGTTCTCGTGTTGATATTGACTTCCTCGTTAATGGAGTTTTCATTCCTTATTCAAGACGCACAGCAATTTCTCCATCACAAATTGAAGCAATTCGCTTTGCAGATGACGGGAAAGGATACTCTTGCGACCTTCTTGGAGTGTTTCATAGTTCAAAAGCAGGTGATAAAAAATCCGTTGGTCAGTTTGGAGAAGGAGTAAAGATGCTTTCCGCAGCATGTGTGCGAGAAGGAATAGATCTTGAACTTCGATCTCGAGACTGGAGTGCGGTTCCTGCTATTCGTGAATTTACTGCTGATGAACAACGTGTTCAACAACTTCAGTACAATTTATTTCGTCATGATGAAAGAAACCAAGGCTCTGCAACAATCTTTAGAAAAAGTCAGGGAAAATCTTCTCGATTTGATGCTTTAGTACGATATGTTCTTGAACTTCATGGAAAAGTATTAGGACTTACAGGACCATATTCTACACTTTTTAGAACAGAACAAGGAGAAATCCTTGATGAAACAGGAAAATTATATGTGAAAGGAGTATATGTTACTGACCAATTTAAAGGTAAACTTCTCTTTGGCTATAATATTGCTGCAGAAACAAATAGAGATAGAAATATTGTTAGTGAGTATCAACTTAACAATCATGTTAGAGAGGTTATATCTCAAGTAACAGATCCTCGAATAGTGAGAAAAATTATTGAGTCTGGACAAGATGGTAAATCTCACATAGAGCACCGTGCGCTTTGGTATGAATATCAAGGTTCTACTGGTAACGCTATGCTAGGTTCAAAAGTAACAGCTCCTGACCTCTGGAGAGATACATTTTACACTCTTTTTGGAACAAATGCTGTTCTTCCTTCTAAAGCGAATGGAAAAGCGCATGAAGTAGATAATTTTGCGCGAGTAATGGGACATAAAATAGTCGCTATTAACTCAGACCTCGGAGATGTTCTTGAAAAATGTGGCGTCAAAAGAGCGGACACAGTTCAAGCAGATGAATATGCGGAACTTCTTTCTGGAGAAAAATACGCTCCAGAAAATCTTCGTAAACGAGCAGCAGAAACATCGCTGACACTCGCATATAGAGCTGGAAAGTGGAACACGCTTCGCATTATTTTAGATGGACTTGCAAATCACATGCCAGCAGATAGTGGAGGGACACGGGTAGATATTCAATATCTTATTCCAAGTCAATATAATGGATATCCTCCTGAGTGGGTTAATCAAGCAGCCAGAGGGAACAAACCAGTCTTGGCTCTTCGATTTTGTGATGATGGAAAAGGGTACGCTCCTGAGTTCTTAGAATTGCTTTACAGCACGAAAACAGGAGGTGCTGTTGGTCAATTTGGTGAAGGTTTGAAAATGTATTCTGCTGCTGTTTTGCGAGCAAAAGGAGAACACCCTAAAATGGATCTCAAATTACGAAGCAGAGATTGGGCTGCAATGCCTTTTGCAACAGATATTGCTGTTGATGGGCATCATACCAAAAGATTGAATTATCGCGTTGTTGAAGGATTAGAGCGACAGAATGGATCTACTACTACTATTTACAATCCTACACAAGACATGCTCTTTGTTCTTGACTATATTCAAAAATATGTTTTATCATTTAATCCAGACTACAAACCAAAATATACAGTGGGAGCTGGTGCAGTATTTGATGGAAGAAAGTATGGTATTATGAACACTATCCAGAAAGGAACTGTTTTTGTCAGAGACTTTTTTATGACTGATCTTTTTGAAGAAAACCTTCTTTTTAGCTATAACTTGCAAACAAGAGAAATTAATCCAGATAGAGATCTTGCGAATCCAACAGTTGTTCGTACAGCCGTGAAAGAAATTATAAGAACATGCAGTGATGTTGAAACCATTGAAGAAATAGTAAAAGCTGCAAAAGGAAACCACAATGACGTTTTTGAGTTCCAGACTATTGAATTTACAAGCGATAATAAACACGTTGCTCCTCTCTACAAAAAAGCATTTCACAAAGTGTATGGAGAAAAAGCAGTTCTACTCACTAATCCGTTGCTTGCTTTAGAAGCAGTACATCAGGGATATACTCCGATAGAAGTTTCTGAATCATTCAGAAAAACACTTCAAGCAGCGGGCGTTCTTACGGAAAGAGAAGTAATTAGTGAAGGGTTTATACCTGAACTTGTTGATTACAACAACCTCACAATAGCAGAAAGAGAGATGCTTGAGAAATATAAAGCAGTGAACGCTGTTCTTGGACTTAGAGATACAGGTGCGCCACAAATTTATTCAAAACTACGAAGAAGAGATGGTGTTGAAATTCCTTTCCTTGGTTTTTGTGAAATTGCCTCAGGAAATGTTTATTTAAGCAGGAGAACATTACTAGATTTAGGTAGTTTCGTTCACGTGTACAAACACGAAAAAGGGCATCAGGAAACAAGAGCAGGAGATCCTACTGACGAATTCAGACAATTTTTTGAGTTTGGCTTAGATAGATATGTCGTTGCAGAAATGACAGGAACACCACGAGTGGCAACAACCTATGAAGGAAGAAGAGAAGAATCTATACATGCTGCTCGTGTGAGAGAATTAGAAGGTCAAAATGTCTCTCTGCAGATGAGACTTCAACAGGCAACAGAAGATAAAACAAGACTTATAGAGTTGGAAGAAAGAAACCATGCGCTTGGAACAGAAATAGAAGAATACCAACGAGCGGCTTCATTAGTCGCTGCTAGTAGACAAGAAGCAGAGTTCGCTGCATTGCAAGAACAAATTGCTGGTCCAAAGAACCCACTTCTTCGTTTCCTTTATTTCCTTGTTCATTAAGTTTACAGAAGATAAACCAAAACAACACAAACCAAGAACGCCAATAAAAAGCTTGGCACAAACGGAATACCATACTTCACAAGAACATGCGTAATTTTTCCTTTCTTCGCAAGCGCGTGTAACTCTTGAAGCTGTTCTCTACTCACCCCAAGATCTTTTTTTCGAACAATTACTTTTCCCGCGACAATAATATCCTCCGAAACCCAATCTCCTTCAGTGAGCGAAGAAACAGGAATCTCTTTGACAAAAGCAATCTGTTCCAATACTTTGATCGCGATAAAACCATAAAACAACACAAGAATCATGAAAGCAAGAAGAAGCGAAAGAAGACGTAAGAAAAGATCAGCAACAAAAAAAGAGAAGACAAAGAGCAGAAGAGAAAGGCTATGAAAAAGAACAATCCAAAATCGCTGCTTTCTGTCAGTCAGATAAACAACACAACGAAGCATGAATTCTCGATAATGTTTCAGGAGTAAGACAAACAACCATGCTGTGCCATAAATTCCTCCAACAAAAAAGACAAGCAGTAAAAACAAAACAAGAAAAGGAAATGAAATAAAAGAAGAAAGAGTTATTGAAGAAAAAAAAGAGTCAGAAGAAATAAGAGAGGAGAAAGAAAGAACAGAAGACAACGGCAAACCGATCAGACTTCCCATTGCCATGAGCATTTTCGCGTCACCGCCACCCCATTGGCCAGTGTAAAACATAATGCAAGCAAGAAGAAAACAAAGAGCAAAACCTAAAACAGAAGAAATAAAATATGAACTATTCCAAAAAACAAGTGAAGTAAGAAGAGACAAACAAAAACCAGTAATCAACAATCCAAAATTCACAAGATCAGGAACTTCACGAGTTTTAAGATCAGTAAGAGAGCCAACAAGAAGACCAAGAAAACAAAGAACATAACTCAGCACGGAAAAAAGAATGTTTCCTACCATTACCCCTGTAAGAATCCTAAGGCTTCATAAATGTTTTCAATCTCAATACCTGTGGAAGAGTCACCAATGACCATGCCATGAGAATTCGCGAGCAAACCGCTACGAATCAGTGGACTTCCAAAATTAACTGTTGCTTTTGTGCAAGGAACACCAAGAAGATCTTCCACTTCCTTAATCTGATCAACAGTCGCGAACGCGTGAATAATTGCGGCTCTGCTGTTATACACAACGCAAGAACCCGGAACTTCTGTAGTTGCGATTTCTCCAGGATGAAGTCGAACATTAAGAGCTTGTCGAATAATTTTTTTGACATCTGCGCTATATTCGCGATGCACAAGAGCGCCTGAATCATTGCAAAGAATTGCATTACCAAGCGCAGTAATTTTACTTGGAATAACTTTGTATGGTATTTTTAATTGTTTCAAAACCATAAGTTCTGGATCATCAGTAATGTTTGGAACAAGAAGAACACGACTGTTTCCCGTCACAAGAGCGCCAATAAGAGAAGTGTGCGCGATTTTAATTTGATACACAGGAACTTTCAATACTTCGTGAATGGTCGCAACTTGCTCGGGAGTGAAATCTGGTGCAAGAAGGCAGTACTGGTCATTGCAAAAACCGTAAAGACCGATGTTTGAATTACCGCTTAAGGATGTTTTGTAAAGTTTCATGGAACAAAGATACTGATGATGCTTTATAAATTGTTTCGAATTTACCACCTTTCTGAAAGGATTGGGTATAATAGTGATCAATGGTAAATTCGTAACACTAAAAATCCCAATCCATTCATATGGAGAATATTTTAGATGGGGATTTTTTATTTTGACAAAAAACGTTATAAAAGAAGCAATATTCAGAGAGATAATGGAAAACAAAAAGTGGAAAATCCTAAAACAGCAATATCTCGAAAAAAATGACTGGATAAAGCTCAGAAAAGATAGTTGCGTCACGCCAAAAGGAAAAACTGTTGATCCCTATTATGTCATGGAAATTGAAGATGTGAGCTGCGCGGTAGCGATCACAAAACAAGAAAAAATAGTGCTTGTGAAAGAATACAAACATGGAGTACAAAAAGAAATACTACAACTTCCTTGCGGTTATATAGATAAAAATGAAGACCCATTTACAGCAGCAAAGCGAGAGCTTGCGGAAGAAACAGGATACACCTCAAAAAAGTGGACAACGCTTGGCGCGTTTACAGGATCTCCTGGACGACTAACGCATTATTATCATTTTTTTCTTGCAGAAGACTGTGAAAAAACAAGAGAACAAAAACTTGATGAGCTTGAAACATTAGAAGTGTTTGAATACACAAAAGAAGAAGCAGAAGAAGCGTTAAAAAAACAAGACACAGATCTTGTCACCCCGCTTGGATTTCTTATGGCAAAAGAGTTGTGGAAAAGGAAAGAATAGTTTAATACTGTCTCTTAACTACAGGCGTAGGTCGAAAAGCAATTTCTTGAGGATGCACTGCACCGTGACACATATATGCCTGAGTTTCTGTTCTATAGCGACGTTGATATGTTGCAGCATCCTGAAAGCGCGCTTCTAAAGAAGGTTTATCAGTAAGATCAAAAAAACCTGCGTGAAATGGAGTAACAACATCCACTGATTGATGTTGACCATTTGGCACTGGATGAGCATAAGAAGAAGCTGAAACATCCGGAAGAGTTGGCGCAATTGCAATATGCCTATTCCCAAGATCTACATGTTCCGCCTGACTTAAATATTTCGCAAATGCTCCCGCATGGACATCAGGACTGACATAATGCACAGCGTGATGAACAGGAATAGAAGATAAAAGATCGCGAATTTCAACAGCAGAGATTGCTGAAGAAGAGCGAGGAATAGGAAGATATACAACACCTGTTTTTGTGTATGAGGCGCCCAAAATCGCGGTAAAAAGAACATCATCGGAAGAAAGCTCTCGTGCAAGTTCTCCAAGAAGACCTACAATATGCTTCTCATGAAGATTTCGTCTTTCCCTGCAAAAAACATGCGGCGCATCACGAACAGCAACAATATCATTGTAGCCTCGCTGAACAAGACAATCGACCATCATGTCAAAGGAAGGAGAAAGCGTTGCGCCAGCACCCTGGACAACAAACGCGACACGGCGTTTTGGCTGAAATGCCTCAAGGGAGACAGGAGCTCCTGCTATTTTTTCAACGATATAATCCGTAACCATACAACAAAGAATGAAGAGGACATATTTGAATGTTTGCACCACAAAGTAGTAAAGAAATAAACGAATTATAAGGAAAGAGAAGTAATTATAAAGAAAAGAAATTTTTATAAGGAAGGAGAAGTAGGAAGAAAAGATGAAAGAGAAGAAACTAGCAGTAAAACAATTATCCTAAAAATCCGCGAACAAACGCAGCACGTTCAATATTCTCTTTCACAAGAACAGTATTTTCTTTACCCAGATCATGCATAATCAAAGTGGTTATTTTTTTGTGCGCAGGATTAGAATCACAAGGAAACAGCTCTTTCACGCGAGCAACAACAGCATGAAGTTCATGAGGTAAATACAGGAGATTTTCTTCGTTCAAATACGGCATAAACGATTGGACGTCATTCTGAAAAGAAGGATAGACTGCTTCAATTTTTTCAATATCTTTTTCAGAAATAGCGTCAAGTCCTAAAATTTCAGGAGGAAGTCCTGCTGAATAAAGAGAACAAACAAAAGGAATCGCACGAGGGAGATGAATCTTCCCCTCACCCTGACTTCGAGAGTATCCAAACAGACCAACATGCAGCTTTCTTTTACGTCGGGAAGGAACATATGCGGACATTTTGTTGATGAATGGCGCAAGAAGCGCGACCTGTTTTTGATACGCGTGTTCCATTTTTTCGATAAGAGGAAGAATCTGTTCTTCGTTAACAGGAAGTGGCTGCGTGCGCTTCGAATTGTTTAATGTTTCTACTGCAGATTGTACCTCTGCAATAGGAGAATCGTAGCGGAAAGAAGATTGCAAAGTAAACGTTTGAACACTCGGATACGCTTTGAGAATGTTTGGAACAGTGCTGGGACGAAGGTTCCCACGAAATGGTGCGCTTCCTGAACCAAGAATAGGATAAAATTCCATGGATAATTTTTCCTGAAGATGATGCAGTCGTTGCAGCGCGATTTTCTCAATCAACACGGTCGCGGTAGAAGAATAATTTAATGCTGGATCACTGCGTGCAAGCCAAACCCTCTGAAAATCAGTAATTTTTTGGTGCTGGACATATTTTTGCACAATCGCGTCTGCGTGGAGCATGCTTTCTTTATCTTCAAGAAGAGGAGTAACGCGAATTTCTTGAGGGAGAATATCACCAATCCATTCTTTCACAGTCACATCACCAGAAGTGACAGGAAGCATTTTTTTGCCCACAACAAAGCGTTTGTAATATTCGCGAACACGAATCACATCTTCTGCCTGCGTGACCATAGGAATAAAAACTTCGTTGATAGGAGGATGCGCGTGGACAGCGTCTTCTCCATAAAAGAGTTTCGCGACATCATAATTTCGCGGAATGCTTTCAAGAACTTCAAGAAGTATTTTTGCTTCATTTTTTTCAACAGCTGGATTAGGAATGCGAACAGTAAGCTGCTTATGCTTGCCAAGAACGTGTTTGGTAAAGTATGGTTCGTACGAGGTCAATAATTTTTTGACTACATAATTGTCCACCTCTTTTCCCTCGCAATCCCACAACTGTTCATCGCTTCCAATGTGACTAAAAGAATAAAATGCTTCTTTGACTTCATCGTCGCCGTGAAGAATTGCATTCTGCGCAAAAAATGGTTGAGAAACATTATCAGGATGTTGCGTACACATCGTGCGAGAGATAAATGGTTTTGTCATGGAAAAAACAGAACTATCATAAGTTTAAAAAGTTAATGAATTACAGAATTGCAGAACTTCTCAATCCTGTCGCACCCTTCTTTAATGACATCCAAACTCGTTGCGTAAGAAATTCTAAAATATCCTTCTGCGCCAAAAGCAGAGCCAGGAACTGTTGCGACGAGCGCGTCATTGAGCAACTTCATGCAAAAATCCTGGCTAGAAAGGGGAAAATCAAATTTGACAAACGCGTAAAACGCTCCTTCTGGAGGCAAGAGCGAGAGTCCTTTGACTGCGTTCAAACGCTTGTGGATGTAATTTCGCCGCTCGGTAAACGCGCGCAGCATTTCTTGAACACAATCTTGATTCCCTATCAACGCTGTAAGAGCTGCTTTTTGCGCGATAGAATTTGGACAAGAAGTCATTTGGCTTTGAAGCGCATCCATCTTTTTCACAAGTTCTTTTGGTCCCGCAAGATAGCCAATTCTCCAACCAGTCATAGAATATGTTTTAGACACAGAATTCACCACAAAGGTGCGTTCAAAAATATCCTTCCCCAATGAAGCAATGCTTGGATTTTTATTGCCATCATAAAAAAAGAATTCATACACCTCATCAGAAACAACAAAAATGTTTTTCTTAACGCAAAGCGCTGCAATTTTTTCTAATTCTTCTTTTGGAATAATTGCGCCTGTCGGATTTGAAGGAGAGCCTAAAATAAGCAATTTTGTTTTTTTGGTCATTTTTTTCTCCAAGGCTGCTGCGGTCAGATGAAACGCGGCATCTGTTTCGCAGAAAACTGGAACGCCATCGGCAAGCTTCACCATTTCAGTATAGCTTGTCCAGTAAGGAACAGGAATAATGACTTCGTCTCCTTTGTTCAAAAGCGCAAAGAAAATGTTCATTAGACTATGCTTTGCGCCATGAGAAATAAGAATTTGGTCAGGAGTATAAGTCAATCCATTATCACGCTGTAGTTTTACGCACACCGCTTTCTTAAGATCTGGAATACCACCAGATGCGGTGTAATAGGTAAAGTTATGTTTCATCGCGCGAAGCGCTGCTTTTTTAACTGCGCGAGGAGTGGGAAAATCAGGTTCTCCAAGAGAAAAATCAACAACATTTTTTCCTGCTGCTTTGAGTGCTTTCGCGGTTGCGCCAATCGCGAGTGTTGCGCTTTCCTGCACATTTTCCGCGCGTTTTGAAAGGATGGTCATAAAGATCAAGAAACAATAAAGAAAGAGGGAATAAAAAGATTTGCATTTATTTGACCAAAACCTATATAAAACGTTTCCTACTTTCAAAAGGAAAGTGGGCCCGTGGTTTAGCCCGGTATAACGTTTCCTTGACGTGGAAAAGGTCCCCGGTTCAAATCCGGGCGGGCCCATTGTTTCTTATTGCCCGTGTACAAAAAACTATTTTCTTCTCAATAATCCAACCAACGAAGCAAGAGTAATACCCCCTAACCCATTGAAAATAGTATCAAGAATTGCGTTGCGCCATTCTCCTTCATCACCAATACCAAAGTAAAAGAACCCCTTTCCGCTACCGAGAATCCCATAACCCAACCATTCAATAATTTCTCCTATTGCGCCGACACCTAATGCGCAGAGAACAACAATGATAAAGCGTTTGAAAAAAGGCAGTTTTTCAGAGAGAATCCTATCAAAAACAAGCGCAATGGTAAAGCCAGCGATAAAATGCATATAATGATCAAAGCGAATGCCAAAGGGACTTGTTCCATAAAGATGCAGATTATGAAGAATAATGGTAAAGGTCACAAAAAACCAGCTCACGCTGTCTTGATGGAACATTTTATGATAATGATAGAAAAGAGCATAAAGAAGCAAAGAAACAATTGCGTCTAAGAAAAGATCGGGTTCATCATACAGTCTGTAGACAATAAGAAGAACGAAAAAGATAAAGAGACCAGCGTAATAAATCGTGCTTGGATGAACATATTTTTGCAAAAAAGGTTTAGTCATGCAATACTTCCAGTGAAACGAAGATTTAAACCTTTGGGTCAAAAATTACAAAACATTTAAAATGCGAGCAGAGTTTTGATAGAAATTAAAGTAGAGCATGTACACATAATGTTATGCCCTCGTAGCATAGTAGCCATTGCGTTACCTTGGTAAGGTAAAGGTCGTGGGTGCAACTCCCATCGAGGGCTTTTCTTTTTCCAAATACCTACTGCAGCGTCCCAATTCTTCTATTTTTGCTCACGTGATTGCTGACAATCCCATGTTTATAACGACCACAACCTAAGAAATAATTTCCACATTTCAGAATAACAAACGCAGTCACATCACCAAAAGGAATCTCCAAGTCCTCTCCAAACATCCATCGTTTTGCAGAAAGAAAATCAACCTCAATGACATTTTTAGAAGCATGGGGACCAATCAACTGGCTTGCTTCAATGCTCAAACGAATCTCGCCATTTTCCATGACTTCACAAAAATATAAACCTAAACTATTGAGACGGAGTTTAGCATCCGCAACAAGTGCAAAATCTCTATTCACAAGCGCGACACGACGCTGATTGTTCATGAAAAAAGCATAATCCAAGGATCCTGTAAATCCCCATTGCTCGTCAAGCTGCTCAAGAATACGTTTTACTTCTTTGCTGTTCAAAAAACTGCCGTTCATCTACATCCCCCATGTTGGATTTTTACGGCGCATAATTTCCGCAATCTCTTTCATTGCTGCGATTTCTTGAGGAGTAAGTAATTTCAAATATTTCTTCAGTGCCAAAAATTCACTTTCTGGATGGAAAGTATACAAAATGTCGCCTTCCTGTACTTGCCTGCCAATAGTAATATCTGGAAGAGAGATCGCTAACTGCATACCTTGCTTTGCTTCAGTCACGTTTTTCTTTTCGTGCTCCATGGATTTTACATGCGTCACTTGTTCGCCTTCTTTATTCATCAGGCGTGCACCTGATTTGAGTGTTCCCGCAAGAATATCTGCGCCAACAACAGCAGGATTATTTTTTCTAAAAATGTGGTTAGGCATAATCTGAAATTTCGATGGTCGAGCAAGATCTTCAAGTCCAGAAGATGCCGCCTGCTGACTTTTTGCAAGAAACCATTTTTCAAAATCATCAATGAGTTGATAGATAACGGAATGACGGAAAATAGTCACGTTAGTTTCTGAAAGAGAGGTCTCTGCGTCTTTATCCACTTGAACGTTAAAACCAAGAATTGCTGTATACTCTGGATGTTTATCAAAATTTGCCTGCGCGTCCATGATTTCTTTTTTAGAAATTGCGCCAATAGTCGCGCGTTTAATTTTAATTTTTTTCTGACGAAGCAAGAATAATAATGCTTCAAGAGAACCAAGCGCGTCTGCTTTCACAACAACACCCTCGTTATCTGTTTCCACAACAACTTCATGAATTTCTTTTTGAATTTCTTCCCGGACTGCATCAAGGGTTTCCTCAGTTGCTTCATACAACGGCATGCCCGCAACTGCTTTTTCAAGTCCAGGTGCAGAAATTTTAACGCCAGTCGCCGCAGTTAAGCTCTTAACAGAAAGAAATTTTCCTTTCACATCGCGCATTTCTTTAAGCGGCTCAGGAACAAATAACGCTTTGACTTTTGTGACGAGTGGTTCAGCGAGTGTTCCAATGACAATCGTATCACCAACATCAAGCGTTCCATCGTAAATAATCGCGTCAACAGTGATGCCAAGTCCTTTATCTTCTTTGACTTCAAGAATTGTTCCTTTCGCGGGACCTTTAACTTCGACTTCTAGTTTTTTCGCGAGATATTTTTGCACAAGCCCTGTAAGAACCATCAATAATTCTGCGATTCCAATTGCTTTTTTTGCGCTGAGGGGAACAATTGCGATTTGTTTGGTGTAATCGCTGACACGATCAAAGCGATCGGATTCAAAACCATGCTCAAACACTTTTTCTACAATCAGATACAATTTTGTTTCAATCTGTTGTTGTGTCTCTGGGTTTTGGCCGCTGATTTGCTCGAGGAGCGAACCTGGTTTATCCTGCCATCCACGGCAAAGATCCAATTTATTTAACGCAATAACAAAAGGTGTTTTGAATTTCTTGAGAATTTCAATTGCTTCAATAGTCTGTGGCATTAATCCTTCATGCATGTCCACCACAAGAACAGCGATGTCTGCAAGGTTCCCTCCACGTTTGCGAAGATGCGTAAACGCTTCGTGTCCTGGTGTATCAATAAAAAGAAGACCTGGAATAATAAGTTTCATTCCTACTTTTTCAAGGAGTTTGCCGCACGTTCGATGAATAGTTTCCTGTGGAACAACGCTTGCGCCGATTGCCTGAGTGATTGCTCCTGCTTCACGATCAACGACAGTGGTATTTCTGATAGTGTCAAGGAGTTTCGTTTTCCCGTGGTCAACGTGCCCGAGAATCGTGATGAGTGGTTTGCGGATCATAGGAGAGAAAAATGTGAAGATGTTTTTAAATGTTTGTCAGATCAGTGTCCTTTATATAGTAAATGCACCAATTATAATAATAAAATAGTGCGTTTACTATTCCGCGGACGCAAGACAAATTAGAATAATTAATTGCGTCCGCGATATCCAAATTTCTTGTTGTACGAGTCATGGTCAAGAATATCAACGATGAAAACAATAATTGATGATTCATCATTTGTCAATGTGTAAATCATTCTCCAAAAAAGAGGAAGTTCCACGCGAAAGAGGTTTGTTGCGTTGTGTTTAATTTTATATTCCACAGGAATAAGTTTCTTTGCAAGCGTATCACCATAATTGCTATTTTGTCTTAATATCTCAACTTTATGATAAATGCCCTGAAAAAGAATCCTTGCTGTATTATTAGTTAATGCTTTCTCAGAAAGGGAGTCATAAAATAAGAGCATATCAGGAGCAAGCACCACGCGAATGAATTTTTTCATGAATAGAGAAACGAAAAAATCTGTTTATAAAACTAGCAGAAAAATGATTTACAAAATGTATATTTTTGGAATCATAACTCTCTTCCTTTCGCTATTGATGCCCACAATTTAGGGCTAGGATTATAAAGCCAAACAATACCTTTCAAACCAACATCAATTTTATTGCTTTCTTCCAAATATTCAAGAACCATTATCAACGTGTTGTGATTCACTTGTTTTGGCAGTGCGCGCTTCAATTCCGAAATAGTCATCACGCTATCGGGCATGTTTTGTAAAGCTTTCTCCACCATTTTTATTGTTTGTAATGTTGGTCCTTGTTCGAGTTTTTGTGACAGATTAATCACCTTTAGGTATGAATTAATAACAAAGAAGAATGAATTAATATTTAAATGTTTTGATAAAGAGTAAACAAAAAAGAAAATATTACTGAAAAACACCAGCAGGAAGATAATTCAATTTTGGTTCTTGATAAAAGAGCATCGTATCATGAATTTTAATGAATTTTCCAAATTTATTGCGAAGATCAAGAATAACTTGACGAAGTTCACCAGAATTTTGCGCAAGAACCGCAAGTTCAATAGTCCAGGGAGCAAGGGGTCGATAAACCGCATTGATAAGAGGATGCGCTTTGAGATAGTGAAGAAACGCGGATTCTTCTTGTTTGGTCGCTTGGGAAAAAAAGAGTTGAACATAATATTGCTCATAACCAAGAGCGCTTTTTTTAGGATAAAGCGTAAAACTTTTGATAACCCCATTTGCCTGAAGTTTTTTGAGACGATTTTTTACTGCGTTTGAAGTGATTTTAAGAAGCTTTGAAAGAGAAACATAATCCAAACGAGCGTTTGCAGAGAGCAGCGAGAGAAGCTGCTTGTCAAGAGTATCAAGAGAAACTGTAACAACGTTCTTTTTCTTCTTCAATAATTTTGGAGAGAGATCTTTCCGAAGAGCATCTTTCTTAAAACCATATATCTTTGAGGGATAATGTTCAAAAGAAAGTAAAGGAAAAATAAGATGCTCAGAAATACAAGGTCCAAAACGATGGAGAAGCTGATCTAAAAAAGATTGAATCTCATTGATGTCTTGAGCAAGGAAATCAAGAATAACGCTCCATTTACCTGTAGATGTTGTTGTCCAGGAAACAAAAGGAAAAATAACAATAAAAGAGAGTATCTGTTCTTCCTGTTTTTGATCAACATCCTGAAAAGCAAGATAAATGAGATGTCTCTTGTAGCCAAGAGCTCCTTCATCTATTTCTGTGACAAACGCTTCGATAATTTTATTGTCAATAAGACGCTGCAACCTATACCAAAGCGTATCTTTCCCTATGCGAAGCTTTCGCGAAAGAATAGAGACAGGAAGTCTGCTATTTTCCGAGAGAAGAGAAAGAATTTCTCTGTCTTTTTGGTCAAGAATCGGGTCCATTTTAAATAAAATGCATTTAAAATATAATAATGTATCGTTTTCTTTAAATAAAAGAACAGAAGATTAATGAATATGAAGAATAATCACTCAATAATGGAGAATAAAGAGAATAAAAAGGATAAATACGTTTTTGGCTGGCAAGAGAAGTCATCAGCGCTTGTAGGAATAGGTCCCCATAGAGCTTTTTTTGAAAATACAAAGGAAATATTCGCACCGCAAGTAAAGGAGCATTTTGTTTTTTGGAAAAACGGACAAAGTCATACATATTTTTCCAAGAAAAGCATTGCAAGGTGGAAGGAAGAAGGGGAAAAGTTTGAAGAAAAAGGATATTTAAAAAAATTTCTAAATGAAGCAGCAAGTATAAGACAAGAGTTTGGAGAATTCATAAAAAGAATAGAGAACAAGGATGTAGGAACAGGGTCAAATAGAGAGCTTCTAGAGGACTTCAATGAATATTACCTAAAACTCCAAAGAA
This sequence comes from Candidatus Woesearchaeota archaeon, assembly GCA_016214075.1. Lineage (NCBI taxonomy): Archaea > Nanobdellati > Candidatus Woesearchaeota > Candidatus Woesearchaeota archaeon. The sequence continues at coordinate 25,785 of JACRPI010000046.1, read as the reverse complement.
TACAAGCGCTATACATGGCAAGTCAGCCAGAAGGAGTGGATTTTGTTAATACAAAACTAAGCGAGCTCTTAAGAAAAGAACTGCGAAAAGAAGATATAGAAGAAGAGCATAAAATAATCACTTCGTCATCTGAACTGGATTTAATCCAGCAGGAAAGAGTTGACTTCTCAACAATAAAGGAAACAGACAAAGGAACAGAAGAAGCAGTAAAAGAGCATGCAAAAAAATATCCTTGTTTTTTCTTTAACACCTACAAATGGGAATCTATCCTCCTCTATTTGCAACAAAGAAAGAAGCAAATGACTACAGAAGAAAGCAAAGAAGAGATAGAAAAGATATATGCACAAAAGAAAAATATGGAAAAAAAGAAGCAAGAGCTTCTTCTTACTCTTTCAGATGAAGTGAAAGAATACGCAACTATTCTGATGAAGTTAGGACATGACCGACTCGAATTGAAGAATTGTTGGAGTGGCGCAGAACTCCTCGCGCTGAATTTGTTTCAAGAAATACAAAAACGTATAGGTCTGCCTCTTGAGGATTTTTTCGCGACATACACAGAAGAGGACATAGAAAGTGCGCTTCTCACAGGGAAAAAACTATCAGAAGAAGAAATCAAGAAGAGAAAGCAGGCAATGCTCTACAAAATTGACAATGGTACAGTAACATTCAAGTCAGGAGAGGAAGCAGAAAAAGAAATAAAACAATTAGTTGGGACACAAGATTTTTCAGAACAGTCAGAAGTGAAAGGAATGGTCGCGAATAGTGGAGTCATTAGCGGAAGAGTTCGTATAGTTCTAATAGAAGACATTGAAAAATTCCAGAAAGCATTGAATGAGTTTGAAGAAGGAGAAATTCTCATCACAACAATGACCTCTCCAAACATGGTTCCGCTGATAAAAAAAGCAGCAGGAATTATCACAAATGAAGGCGGAATTTGTTCTCATGCCGCGATCATCGCGAGAGAAGTAACAACACCAAGAAAAAAACCGTGCATCGTCGGAACAAAAGACGCGACAAGGATTTTCAAAACAGGAGAATATATTCTTATGAATAAAGAAATGGGAAAGATCAAGAAGATAACAAAAGAAGAACATGAAGAAATGAAAAATAAATTACAAGAACAACTCGAAGTTGGGGGTAACTAAAATGACACAACAGACAGAACAGACAGTAAGAGTAGATATAACAAGACATGGATATTGTGATTATAATAATTATCTTGTTATTGAGGATGGCGGAGACGCAAACAGATATGTTGATTACCGTAGTCAAGTCCCTGATTTAAGACAAAAACATCCGAAAGGAGAAGATATTACTTTTGCAAGAAAAGCAGCAGAAAGATTTGCCAACTCTGTTAAGAAAGATGAATGCGTTGTAATTATTTCAAGTAGAGAAATGCGAGCATATCAAACTGCAGGTGAATATGTACTGGCATTGGAAAGAGAAGGAAGAACTGCTGTGGACATGAGTAAAATGTTTGCAGGAAAACAGTATCCAGTAGGAATTAACGCAGCAAAAGCTGCTGAATTTGAAGAGAGTGGTGGAGTAATTACACTTGATCAAAGAATAGTTCCTGTTGATTTTGCATCTCTTTTCTATAAAGCAATGTGGGCGCAAGATATGATGGAACCTCCTGAAGGGTGGCATAACACAACATTTGCAGGGCTTGATGAGTCACAAATACCTGCCGCAGCAAGAAGAGACTACAGATTAGCGAGAGAAATAATAAGAAAAGTCTACAACAAAGATCCTGAATGGGCTAACTGTGGTTGGGGAGACAATTGGGCAAGATTCCATAAGTTAGAACCATTTAGACAACACATTCCTTCTGTTGATGAGAATACACAAAGAATGACAGACGGCTTAATCGCAATAGTAGAAGGAAAGTATGCGCCAAAAGAAACAGGTGGTCTAAGACCAAGATATCTTGTAGTAACACATGAAGAAAATGTCATTGGCTTCACACAAACAGATTTTGGAACTTCAAGAGTCCATTACTGCGACAGACTTGCGTTAGACATACCCTTGGACAGAACGCAATTAATGAGTGGAACATTTAAAGACGCAACAAGAAAAATGGCGCACTTGTACATTGCGCATCTGTTACAAAAATAAGTTTTTCTTTTTCTTTTTTTACCTTGTTATTTCCTCATCTTCTTACCCCTTCTTCATTATTGAACCGAACTTTTTTAAACAAATACTCCTTTTTCTGCAAAATGCAAACAATCACTGAAGCATCCGCGACAATCAAAATTCCAGAAGAAACAAAGATTTCCAAACAGATGGAAGTCTTTTACAATCCAAGAATGAAAGCAAATAGAGATCTCACGATTGCAGTGCTCAACGCTTGGGAAAAAAATAACCTACAAATCGCAGATCCTTTCGCAGCGTCAGGAATCAGAACAATCAGGATCCTCAAAGAGTGCAAAAAAGAAAAAGTGGAATCCATTTGGCTCAACGATCACAGTCCTGATGCAATAGAACAAATAAAAGAAAATCTGAAGCAGAACAAACTCGACAAAGACAAACGAATAACAATCGAACAAAAAGACGCGAACATGTTTCTCCTTGAATCTCATGGATTTGATTATATTGATCTTGATCCGTTTGGATCGCCAGTTGCGTTTCTCGACAGCGCGTGCAAAAGAATTGCGCGAGATGGCATTCTCGCAGTCACTGCGACAGATACAAGCGCGCTCTGCGGCGCGTTTCCAGATGCGTGCAAGCGAAAATACGCGGCAACACCATCGCATTCCCCAATGATGCATGAGATTGGATTACGAATTCTCATAAAAAAATGTCAGGAAATAGCAAGTCAGTATGACCGAGCGTTGTATCCGCTTTTCAGTTATGCGAAAGATCATTACATGAGAGTCTTCTTCGAGTGCGAAAAAGGAAAAACAAAAGCAAATGAAATTATGGATCAACACAAGATAATAAGAGTGGGAGATACTGAAGCAGGACCATTCTGGACAGGAAAATTATGGGATGAAAAGTTCATCAAAAACATGAAAACAGAAGAGGAAGAAACAAAGAAATTCCTTGATATCATCAAAGAAGAAACAAAAATAGAACAAGTAGGGTTTCATGAAATCCACGCGCTGTGCAAAAAAAACAAACTCCAAATCCCCCAATACAGTCCATTAATGAAAGCAATAAAAGACGCGGGCCATAAAGTCTCAAGAACGCATTTTTCTTTAAACGGCATGCGATCTACTATTACTGAGAAAGAACTTCTTGAAATAATAAAGAGAATAAAGACAAAGTAAAAATAATCCCAATGGTTATCCCATGCCTGAAGGCATGGGCTTTTCCGTGGGGATTATTAAACATGTGAACTTACGGCTTCATCCCCGCACTAAAGTGCGGGGCTTTCGCCGAGTTCCCATGTAAAAAAGAGAAACTAAAAAGAAGAGAATAAAGAAAACAAGTAACTATCCAAGTGCACGGCTGACAGCAGTGACCATAACAGACTCAACATGATTCAATGCAGAAATTTTTTCTTCAAGCGCGTCAGTTGATCCTTTGTCTTCGTCAGCAGTAATAGTGATAATCAAAGCTTTTAATCCAAAAGCAACAGGCTGTATTTCATGTTTGTGCAGCTTTGCGCCAGATGCTGTTACTTCTTTGTCAACTGCGTCTCGTAATTTATCGAGATCAGTTTCTGGAGAAACAGGCATGATTTTCAATTCAACAATAACAAGTCCCATTATTTCACCTAAGCAGGTCCAACAAATGAACATTCAGGACATGTGTATTGAATAGCGGTGTCTCTGCATTGTTTGCAGCGAACAATTTCGTATTTAGAACACTGAGGGCACTTGAAAACTGCGCATCCAGTACTATTTGTCTGGCTTTTCTTACAAGAATTGCATTGTAATTCTTTTTTCATCATAAATCACCTGTTGTGGATAATATTCTACCGAAACAAGCACTCCTTTTTAAACATTGTGCTTGGCATGTTGGTTTAGAAAGCTCCCGCCGCTGGCGCCGACGCGACGGGGGTTGTCCCTTACGGGGTGTCGCGTAGGGTAAAATTCGCAGAATTTTACCCGTAGGCAGCCAGCTGCGGCGGGATGTAAAAAAGGTAATGGTCTTTTCGTCACTATTCTATAAGTAAAACAAAAGTATTTAAAAGGAAAGACACCAAGAAAGAATCTGATTTTGTATTTTAATCACATTTGGGTGTATAGATCAGTAAAAGAAAAAGAGGGGAAGCATGCAGGCAGAATTAGAACCGCCAAAGCCGACAAAGGAATTCCATGAAGCCTATTTAGAAATCTATGGAAAAAAGAAAAAAGATGAAGCGGCAAAAGCATTGCCTGAGTTAGGTCTTGCGTTAGAAATTCCTTCTGGAAAAAAAGAAACCGAAACGGATAAAGAAAATAAAAAACAACTTGAATTAGATCTCGCGGCATTAGACATTCCACCAATCAAAGGAAAGGATATCCAGATTATGGAAATGCCTGAGACCAAGAGTGAAGAGCCTGAAAAGAAAGGACTTATTTCTCGATTCTTTGGAAAAGCAAAACAAAAAGAAGCAGAAGCAACAATTCCAACACAAGAACCATTGGATCTTGGAAAACTCGAGATTCCGCCTATAAAAATGCCAATTCCTTCTGCGAAAGAAAGCAAAAGATTAGAATCAATGGATATGCCGCCACCAAAGCTGCAAATTCCAGAAACAGCAAAGAAAACAATGCCTGGATTAGACAAGTGGGATATTGAATCTCCCAAAGAAACAGTGCAGGAAATTGCAAAGAAACCGAGTGTTCTCAGCATGTTCGCAAAACCTGCGCAGAAGAAAGAACCACAATCCAAAATGCCTTCATCACATGACTTCCTTGCGGAAATTAAGTTCGGAAGCAGAAAGAAGGAAGAAGCACCAGTTATGCCTGCTCTAGCAAAGCCAGAAATCAAAAGAGAAGAAAAACCAATTATCACCATGCCAAGTTTCAGCGTTCCAGAAAAGTATCCGCTTTTCGACGAACGCGCGGAAACAATGTTTGAAAAGACAACAATGAAAACAGGTGCGCGAGATCTGCAGGTTGCGTATGAAAAGAAACATCCGCATGAAACAGGTGGATTTGAGTTCTTAGAAAAAATCAAACCAATGGCGAGCTCACAGACATTAAAAGATCTTAAAATTATTACAGAAGAGGCAGAAGAATCAGCAGTGCCTAACATAGAAATACCAAAACAACTCAGCGCGCAAGCGTTGAAAAAATTCAAGAAAGAAGTGCAAGCATACGAACAGCGCGTGAAGAAAGCAAAGGCAGATCTCAAAAAGAAAGAAAATGACGCGCAAGTTTGGATGAAAAAACAAGTTGCGCAAGAAAAACGCGTCAGTGAAAAAATCCAAAAGATGCAACAAATGGAAGGCGAGCTTGAACAAAAACAGCATGCTGTTGCGCAGTATGAACCGCAACTCCAAGAACTTGAACAAAAACAAGACGAACTCGTCGCAAAAGAAAGAGAAATAAAAGCAAGACAAGATGATATTCATGAAACAGAAGTCCGAGTGCAAAATGAAGAAAACGCGATCATTGCGAAAATAAAGAAACTCGAAGCAGATCAGAAGTTATTGGAAAAAGAACAAGATGCAATTCATAAGACAGTAAACAAGCTAGACAAAGAACGATTACAAATCAGCGCAAAAACAAAAGAGTTTGCAAATATCGTCAAGAAGATCGAAGATAGTGAACGCGAACTAAAAGAGAAAGCGCGGGATCTTGATGAAAGAGAAGAACGAGTCAGAAGAAAAGAAAAGCTCATTGAAGCAGAATTTAACAGAATCCAAAAACTCAAGAAAACAGCAGAACGCCTGAAAGATGTTGAAGAAACATACGCGAGAATGCGGGAACGCTTACGAATCGCGTACAAAGAGTATGAAGAGAAATTCAGCAATAAAGAAGTATATAACAAACAAGAAGCACGGGAAGAATCAATTAAATCAATGCCGCTTGTCGCAACGTATCAAGCGCCAATGCACAAAGAACCTGCTGTAGAAACAGGGGATATTACAAACATTATTACCGCGACAAAACAAATGATCATGGACAAGCATTATGATGAAGCGAATAAGAATATCAATCGCCTCATGCAACGCTATGTCAAGATTCCAGATAGCAATCCACGAAAGAAAGAAATCTATTATGAAATTCTCGGATTAAAGAATATGTTAAAGTTGGATTTGTTGGAATAAGACAAAAAGAATAGAGTTATTTCACATATTCAACGTTTTCTAAATCTTTGAATTGTTGGTCGCCAGTAAGAAATTTCATAAAAAATCTTTTTGCAACAATATAACCAACAGCGTCAACCATTGAAATATTTCTTTTCGCATATTGAAGACGAAAATGTGCGGCATCCGCAATAACAGTCTCATCATAGTCAACAGCATAATCAGAATAGGAATAGAGAAAAGAATCTGCCTTTTGTTGTCCATCAAGTCGTAAAAGTGCATAATAAACTTCAAAAAGATTTAATTTTGTGAATACCATCCCGACAGGAGCATATTGTTTATAATTTTCATTCCCTTTTATAAGTTCAATAAGAGCATAGCTATCGAAAAAATAATGAGAATCAGTCATGATGAAGCTCCTTTCGAATCATATCTTTTATTTCCTGACCAGATCCACGCATTTTTCCTTTAAGCATACCAAATAATCGCTCACCTGTTTGATTTTTTCTGAGAATAAAAACCTTCACCTCTTCATTTTCTTTAATATGTGCCTGTTCAACCAATTCCTTTGGCAGCGTTATACCTAATGAGTTTCCCCACTTTCTTGTTGTTGCAACGCATTCCATAGTTTTCACCTAGTTATCTTTTATATAATTATACTAAAGATAACTAAGATATAAAGGTTTGTTTTTTGAGAGTAAATAACTATATAAACAGTTTTCCCCTCTTCTTTCTCATGCTCAAACTGGATGGAAATTATCTCGAAGGAGGTGGACAAATAGTACGAACAGCGTTAGCATTAAGCGTGCTCACCCAAAAAGCATTCTCTATCAACAATATCCGGCAAAACAGACCAGACAAAGGATTAAAGAACCAGCATCTGCATTGCATCCGCGCGGTGCGGGATCTTTGTGGTGGTGTTGTAGAAAACGCGCAGCTTGGTTCTGAAGAAATCACCTTCTATCCACGTCCAATTACAAAAGGACAAGATCTAATGATCGACATCCAAACAGCAGGAAGTATAACGCTACTGTTACAATCCATTCTTCTTCCCTGCATATTCTCTGGGAAAAAATTTCAAGTCACCATAAAAGGAGGAACAGATGTTGCGTGGAGTCCACAATTTGATTATTGTGCGCAAGTGTTATTCCCTCATTTTCTACGATATGGAAAAGGAACAATCACTCTACAAAAACGGGGGTATTACCCAAAAGGACAAGGAGAAGTACTTCTCGATATAAAAAAGAAAATAGAATACGCGGACATCACAGCAGGAATCGCTACAATAAAACCACTCTCGCTTATCGAAAAAGGAACGCTCGTGAAGATTGCGGGCATCAGCCATGCGTCAGCAGATCTTGCAACAAATCGTGTTGCAGAAAGACAAGCGCAAGCAGCAAGCGTCCATCTGCAGAAATGGAAAGTTCCTGTGGAAATAGTAAGTAGTTACACACAAACAGCAAGCAGTGGATCAGGAATAACACTTTGGGCAATATTCACAGGAGCAGAGCAGGATGTAGATTTTATTGATCCTATTCGTGTTGGCGCAGATGTTCTTGGAGAGCAAGGAAAGCGAGCAGAGATTATTGGAGAAGAATGTGCAACAATACTCAACGAAACACTCGCGTCAGGAGCGCCAGTTGACGCGCATCTTGCGGATAATCTCATCCCATTGCTGGGCATTGTTGGCGGAGAAATTGCAATAGAAAAGATCAGCGATCACACGAGAACAAATATCTATGTCACAGAACAATTTCTTGGAATAAAGTTTGTGATTGATGAACAACTACGATTAATTAAAGTGAAGAAATAAGATCAAGAAGAGCAAAGCAAAAACTATATATATCCTGCAGCATTAATTTCCTTTATGGCAAAAGAAGAAAAAAAAGCAGAAAAAGAATCTGCAGAAGGTCCTGAAGTCCTCGAAGGACAAAAATGCCCAATGTGTTTCAAAGATACACTCACATTGATGGAAAACGATCAAGAAGTTCCTTTTTTTGGTCCAGTTCTTGTTTTTTCTATGAATTGCAGCAGCTGCAATTATCACAAAGCAGACGTTGAATGCCTTGAACAACATGAAGGAGCAAAATATACAATCACTGTTTCAGAAGAAAAAGACCTCAGCGTTCGAGTAATAAAATCAAGCACTGCTACAGTCAAAATACCACGAATTATGAGCATCGAACCTGGACCTGCGTCCAATGGATACGTGACGAATGTTGAAGGAATTCTCAACAGAGTCAAAGTACAACTCGAAAAAACTCGTGATCTCGCAGAAGAAGATGAAGACAGAAAAAAAGCAAAAAATCTATTGAAGAAAGTGCAAGCAGCGCTATGGGGCCATGATACGATTGACATTATTCTAGAAGACCCCGAAGGAAATTCCGCGATTATTTCTGAAAAAGCAAGTAAAGAAAAATTTAAGGCGAAGAAATAATTTTACTTTGCAACCCGATGCTCTGAAGCATGATAATGAACAGAAGGAGAAGTTCTCATTTCTATTGTATCCAAAACTGATTTTATTCTATCATAAATAACATCACGATATGTATTTCTTATCGCAGTATTAACCTCTTGAGCATCGGGACCTGAATACCCTCCTTTAACTTCAGCGTAATGGAAATAAAAACCAAAGACTCCGTTATGTATAGGAAAGGATTGTTCAGTAATAAGTCCGCGAATAGCCTCAGTAGCACTTTGTTTAGAGCCAAAGTCTCGAATTACTCCTTTAGTATAATTACGGGGCTCTTTAGGTTTATAGCGAATGGAAAGCTTAAGCTGAGGAAGATTATAAACAATAACTCCAATATCAGTGATAGAACCATCAGTAAGAGCCTCAGAACTATGACGAGGACGTTCTGCTTCTAATTTCTCGATTCGACGCTTGACAGCTTCATTTTTATGTGCATCAGAATAACGTTGAATAATATAAGAATCATTACCGTCAAAATATTGAATTTGCACAATAGTATTTTTCATACTTGTTACAATAGCAGTATATCCAGCGACGGATTTCTCTATAGTAAGAAATCTAAGACCTTCTATCTCAATAAGGGATTTTAGTGTTTCATCACGTGCAATCCTTCCTTCTTCATCCTGCGCTTTAAGTAGACCAACAAGACCATCATCGGATCCAAGAATAAGATTTTCTGCAGACCAATATCGTCTCGTTCCCCAAAGTTTTTCTGATCGTGCAACTCCTGCTTCAAAGACAGAACCAAAGGAGATATCCTGGTCTGATACAAGGTGTAAAGGGGTTGAAGAAGAATCTAAAGAACTTGAAGGAGACAGCGATAGGAATGTTTCGTCAAAAAGCCTTCTACGAAGGCTACCCCTAATACGCTCCACCCTTTTTTTCCATATTGTTTTTAAGAATAAACATCTATTTAAACCTTTCGACATACATTCTTTTTGGAATAATTCCTAAGATATTTATTCCTCTTTCATAATATTTATAAACGAGTACTTTATTCTTCAAACAATGTTCAACACACTCCAAGAAATAAAACATCTCAGAAAAAAATTCAATCTCACCCAAGGAGAACTTGCAAAGCTTGCGGGAGTTTCGCAATCATTGATCGCAAAAATAGAGAGCAATAAGATAGATCCAACGTTCACCAACGCGCAGAAAATTTACCGCGCGCTGCAAACGCTTTCTGAAAAAGATGAAAAAAAAGCAGCGGATTTAATGAACAAAAACCTCATCTATCTTGAGCAAGAAGATTCACTCAAAACAGCAATTCAACGCATGAAAAAGCACGGGATTTCGCAGCTTCCTGTTTTAGATAACAAGAAAGCGGTAGGCATTATATCCGAGACCGCAATTCTCGACGCGATTATGAATAATAAATCAGCAGAAACAAAAATAGAAGAGATTATGAGTGAAGCGCCGCCAACAATTGACAGAAACGCGTCAATGAAAGTAGTTTCCCATCTGTTGAAATTCTACCCGCTTCTTCTCGTCGCGGAAAAAGGAAAGCTTCTTGGATTAATTACAAAAGCGGATTTGTTGGAAAGCGCCTATCAGTAAGAAGTGAAAAGAAAAAAACCTTACTGCTTCACTTCACTGACAGTAGGATTCTGCGCTTCTCGATAAATCTGCGCAAAAGCAGGAGTGATAACCAAATAATCATCGCCAAAGCCTGCAATGTCTCCTTCGATTGCGTCGCACGTTTTTTTAAGTTTGTTAATCGCGCGTTTGAGTTCAACAAGATCTTTATCTTTCAATGGTTTAATGTTCACAAGCACAATGGTATTTCCATCGCGAAGCGCGTCAAGAACTGATTTGACGTCTGCAAAATCAGTAAGAGCGTATGGGCGAACAGTAACTTTGGATTTGTTTGCTTCATGACCAGAGGTGTCCAACTCAACATATTCATCTTCAACGTCATCCATTGGTGTGCTATCTTCACCAAGCAATCTTTTTCGCATTTCAGAAAAAAGTCCCTTCATGTTCTCTCCTCCTCTCACTATACATCTGTCACTATTATAGAATTCTTACAGAGAGAGTTCTATATAAAGTTTACGATTATCATAGAAGAGGAGAGACTCCAATAAACTACCATACAGTAATCATAAAAATATATATAGAGAAATAAAACACGAAAACCAGAAACAAAGTGGAGGGAAAAGAATGGAAAGAAAACATACAATTGTTCAAAAAATAGGAACATGGTCGTTTATTGTAGGAATTATTATTGCAATGGCAGCAGGATTTTGGGATTTGAATGCGCTGATTGTTTCAGTTCTCATTGTTCTTGGTCTGATCGTTGGATTTCTTAACGTCACAGGAGAAGAAACAACCCCATTTTTGCTTGCAACAGTATCACTGGTTGTTGTTGCGGCAGTCGGGCAAGGTGTACTTGGACAGGTTGAAGTAATTGGACCAAAGCTCCAGCAAGTGTTGATTACGTTTATCACGTTTATCATCCCTGCAACGATCATTGTCGCATGTAAAGCAATCTATTCATTGGCTGCGGATTAAGGTTTTGTTTTTTATTACCGAATGGGTTTACTTCGAACCGAAAGTTCGTAGTATTACGAGCATAGCTCGAAATAATACCCCGCAGCTTGCTGCGGATTCGAAAACCCATGAGCGTAATAACACAAATTCCGTTAAGAAAATTCATCAATACCCCGGAGCTCTGCTCCGATTGGGATGGTGAATTTTTAGGAATTTGTATTTATTTTCTTTTTTTATGTTTCTCTATCTTGCTACAACAAGCGCACGCTCCGTAATCAAAAACTATAAATATAGTAAACGCGCCAATTAATCGTAATAATAAGAGTGCGTTTACTATTCAGCAAACGAACGCCAAATGTCGAATACATCGTTCGTTTGCTATAGCATGCTCTTCTGATAAAGCGTTGAAAGAAAATGGTAGAACAAAAAGAGCTCCAAACAAAACAAGAGCACGTAGAAATGCTCAAAAAAGCATATCTGGACTTTGAAACATATCTTCTTCGAAATGGCATCTTTCTCGCGCGAGACACAGGCATAGGGTATTGGGGTGTCACGCACATAGAAGCGTTACATAATGCGTTGCAGGAAGCAGAAGTACACAAGCATAGACAATTCATTGATTTGGGCAGCGGCGATGGAAGAGTAGTGCTCATGGCAGCGGCAATGGGTGTGAAAGCAACAGGAATTGAAGCAGATGACTGGCTCACGAACTCCGCGCTGGATATGAAGCGAAAAATACAACACCCTTCAATGGAAAACGCGCAATTTTTCAAAGAAGATTTCATGAAAATGGATTTGAGCAAATACGATTTTATCTATGTGAGCCCGGACAAGCCATTTTACAGAGGACTTGATCAAAAATTGAAAAGAGAAGCAACCGGAAAAGTACTTGTCCATGGCTTTGAATTTCATCCAAACGCATTAAAGAAAGAAAAAGAAATTGTCGTGAATGGCAATATGTTTGTGTTATATGGGAAGTGAGGACTATGAAACTCCTCTTCATTTGCAACCAGAATAAGAACAGAAGCACAACTGCGGAAGAGATGATGAAAAAAGAGTTCGAGACAAAATCCGCAGGATTGTTTAATGAAAAACCTGTTGAGGAACGAACACTCACATGGGCAGATGCAGTGATTGTGATGGAAGATGCGCAACGCAGAGAACTTGCAAAACGATTTCCAAAACAATATCTTCAAAAAAAAATCCTGACACTAAATATTCCTGACGTCTATTCCTATAATCAAGCAGCATTGAAAGAAGTCATCAATAAAAAGATGAAAGAGCTTGTCAATCAAGCCATGCTATAATTTGTTGTTGTACATCATATTTTCTGGAGAAGAAATGAGTTTCACTAATCGACAAAGAAAGAAAATGACGAGTAACCTTGTAAATCTTCTTCTTATGATACAGAGAAGCGATGGTAATGATCCAGCTCATAAAGAACTTCACCTCTCCCCATTCTCATAACGGACAATCCAACGAAAAAACGCTGTTTCTGCGGTTTCCTGAAAATAATATAATTCTGAAACCTTTCCTACGACAGAATTTCTCGTTAAAATAAAAAGATCAAATGGAATTTTCCCTGCGATGGTAAAAAATTGCAGTGTAAGCGCCCATGCTGGCGCAGAAGCAGATAGGATAGTATCTCCAACTGCTCCTGACGGCGTTTTATCCTGCTGATCAAGATTTTTTTCTGTTTCTACTTGTATATTTTCTGTTTCATTTATTTGCATAACGACCCCTCCAATACGTTGTGGAAAAAAGATTCACGAACAAGTTCTTGTGTAATAAAATAAACCTGCTTGTCAACAAAAGAAAATGCTGTATCCAGCTGAGAAAGAAAGCGATCTGCTTCTATCTGTGTTTGAAAAACGAGATCAGCAATGTATCCAGAACCATCCGCAGCATAAAGATTATTCAGACAGCCCTGCTGTCGGATGAATCGTTCAAAGACAGAACGATCCTCCAACGCAGGGTGAACGCTGAGTTGAACGCGAATAGGAAATCCGAGTTGGTTAAAATCAAGAAGCGCAGTATATTTCTGAATGACACTATTTTGCAGCAATTGAAGACGCTTGGTCACCGTAATTCTACAAAGATCAAGACCTTTGCTTAAAGCAAGCACAGGCTGCCGCGCGTTTGTTCGAAGTCGCGCGAGTAAGCGCAGATCATTGCGCACTATTTTTTGTCCAAGTGTTTCTTTGTTTGTTTTCATGCAAAATACAAAGACAGAACATATTAATAGTTCTTCCGACGAGTTTTCCGAAAAGTTTACGGATATACCGAAGGATTTTCGGATAAAGCGAATACATTTCGGTATTTTTGTTTTTTCCTCTGTTTTTTTCGGATATGGCGAAAGGATTTTTGTAATTTTCTTTGTTTTTATGCATTCGTTTAGCCCTTAGAACAAAAGAAGAGATAAAAAAATACGCACCAGTTTCTCGTCTATTCGCTCAGCAACCAAAATTGTCAGGGGGACCCATTGCACAAAAGTGCAATGGGGTTATTTTAAAATAAAGCAAAAAACAGAGAAGCAATAACAGAAAAGCTAAGGTCAAACAACATGCAATTCATTTTAAAAAATGTTAGAAACTACTCAACAGGATGAAATTCTCTTCTTTTATGCTGCGGTTTTCCAGGAATCAAGAACTTCCTGTTCTTACTAAGATCAGTAAAATCATCGCACACTTCATGAAGATGTTTTGAAGTGGTTTGTCCAAACGCGATAACTTCAGCGCGACAGCCGTGAGATTTCAAGTAGAGCAATAAATCCTTAAAATCACCATCCCCGCTGACCAGAATAACAGTATCCACCTTTGGGCTTAATCGAACTGCGTCCATCGCGATACCAATGTCCCAATCGCCTTTTTTCGCGCCGCCTGCGAAGATTTGAATGTCTTTCGCCTTCACTTCAATGCCCATCTTCTCAAGCGCGTCGTGAAAAACCTTTTCTTCTTCAATATCAGTTTTAATCACATAAGCAATCGCGCGAATAAGTTTTCTTCCCGAAACAGCATGACGAAGAATTTCACCAAAATTGACTTTGCAGTTGTACAACTGCTTGCCACTGTAATAGAGATTTTGAACATCAAATAAAACTAAGACACGCTGTTCTTTGTGTTTCATGGAAATTCTTGAGAAGAATGGATTTATAATTGTTTTGGAAACATTTAAATAAAAATACAGAAAAGAACATCAGTATGACAAAACCAATCATCACCCCATGGGAAGTGAAGGGAAATATTGATTATAACAAACTTATCAAAGAATTCGGCACACAACCTATTGACGACAAACTCCTCCAAAGAATCCAAAAACACACAAAAACACTCCATCCTTTTCTGAGAAGAAAAATATTTTTCAGTCATCGGGACATGGACAAAGTGCTTGACGCGTATGAAAAAGGAGAGCCATTCTATTTATACACGGGCAGAGCGCCTTCTGGTCCCGTGCATCTTGGCCACATCGTTCCATGGCTCTTCACCAAATGGCTGCAGGACGAATTTAACGTCACCTTACTCTTCCAAATTCCTGACGAAGAAAAGTTCTTGTTCAAAGAAAATCTCACATTGGAAGACAGCAAAAAATGGGCGCATGAAAATATCCTTGACATCATCGCGTTAGGGTTTGATCCAAAGAAAACAAAAATTTTCCTTGATACAGAATACGCGGGAACAATGTACAAGCATGCCTGCCAAGTCGGAAAACGTGTGACATTTTCCACTGCAAAAGCAACGTTCGGATTTACCAATGAAAGTAATCTCGGACAAATATTCTACACATGTATGCAATCTGTGCCCGCGTTCCTTCCCAGTATCTTTGAAAAGAAGCCAACATACTGTTTAATTCCTTATGCGATTGACCAAGATCCGCATTTCAGAATTACGAGAGATGTCGCGGAAAAGTTAGGCTATCCAAAACCCGCGGGAATCCATTGCAGATTTTTGCAAGGATTACAAGGCATGGAAACACAGGGAAAAATGTCATCATCAGAAGAGTCAAGCGCAATTTATACAACAGATACTCCTGAGCAAGTCAAAAAGAAGATCATGCGATACGCGTTCTCTGGTGGACGAACAACAATAGAAGAGCATCGAAAATTAGGTGGAAATCCTGATGTTGACATCAGTTATCAATGGCTCATGTTCTTTGAAGAAGATGATAAAAAGCTGGAAAAGATATACAAAGATTATAAATCAGGAAAGCTTTTGAGTGGAGAATTGAAACAGATATTGGTCGACAAGATTAATGATTTCTTAAAAAAGCACCAAGCAAACCGCGAAAAAGCAAAGAAGGACGTTGAGAAGTTCATGTTGAGAGATTAAAACTATTTTAGACCCTATTTCTTAAAAGAAAGCTAAATTTAACGCCACACCTATCTTCTTTCATCAAACTAACCACAAACCACTTGAAAAAAGACCCCAATAAAACTACTAAAAAGGGACGAAAAAGCACAAAATATATAAATAAGTGCCACTTTTAGGTAGTAAATAGTGTCGAAAGACTACAGTGATGACGAACATGGAAACAGAAAACACAGCAATGACATTTGAACAAAGAGTAGAAGATACTTTCACACGTTGGCTTCTAGATAATCGTCTCCATGAAAAAGGAGAAGTAACAGCACCTTTAGCAGATGATTTTGATGCACGTCTTAGAGCAGCATTTGCGGATGAAGAACTGCAAAGGAATCTACAGACAGTTCGTGATTTAGTTGAAGGACTCCCCCTACATGTACGAATGGAGCAAGTACAAATTAGAGAGATGCGAAGAGAGTATGACGCACTTTCAAAAAGAGATACAGAAAGGACATTTGCTTCCTATCAAATTCCAAAGAACGAAGAATTACGAACAAAGCTTGGGGCATTTGGATTAGCGGAAGAAGAAACAAAACGTGTTCTCAAAGCAAACAAAACACAACGAGAAAAACTTCTTGGACAATATTTTGATGAGAAAGTAGATGCGCTTGTCGCAACCTATCAGAGAAGCACAAATACAGAGCAAGCGGCGAATGTTATTATGGAGAAGATTGATACGCTTACAGGAATTCTAGGAAATAAATACGAACAAAAAGCAGCAATTGCAAAACACAGAATCTATCAAATTGCTGAAGACAGAGAAGTGGTAGAGTATAAAGTAAAATCTGCTCCAAAGTATCAAATACTTAAAGCGAGAAAAAGACAAACATCGTACACTCCAGAAGTTCTCGAAGAAGCAAAACTCATTGGGACAATTCCACCAGTAATTCCTGAAGTCCTTCGAAATCCAACTCCTTTACAAACATACAAAATCAAAGAACCAGCATATTTCAAAGAACCACAAGAAGGATTCAGAATAGAAGATCCAGTACCAACAATTGGATTGTTAGAATATCTTGCAAGCAAACCTATAGAAACACAAGTGCAAGAAGCGCCTGCAAGAAGCAGATTTATAGAAGAACAGCCAAGGATAACAGTTGATGACGCAACTCTAGACAGATACTTAGCAAGGCAAAATGAAACAGGCTTTGTTCTTATCGGGGAACCATACATTATTCAGAAAGTCGAAAGCCCTGAAGTTGAAACACAAAGACCAAAAGCAAAGCGAATAAATCCTGCGCAGAAATTCGTAAACAAGATCCGCGCACGAAGAGCAGCGAAAGAAGCAGCTACACAAAAAGCAGCAGTATACGAACAACTCGCAGCAGCACCGCTTTATACTTCGAAACTCACAGAACTTGCTTTAGTTATGCCTTCTTCATTTTATATACCTTTACCCGCAATCGTGATGCCGGAGCCAACAATTCTCAGAGAAATAAGAAAACGAGAAGAAGCGACAAGAACAACAGAAGTCGCAGCATTCGACGAACTTGACGCGGATTTCTTCAGTAATTACAATCCTGAAACAGCAGAATTTACCACAACGCCAGTAGTAATTGAAAGAATCGAATCAAATGATGTCCTTGAGAACAGAGTACGAAGAGCAAGTAGATTTTCACAAATAAAAGGAGCGATTACAGCAGTTGCAACAGTAGCGGCGGCAGTCACAGCGCTTGTCGGTGGAATTGACTATTTCGCAAAAATCAGCAATGATGCAGTCCAAGCAGTGTATGATAGCCTAAAACCAGAAACAAGTATTGTTGAAACTGCACTTGAAGGATACGGAAAAACGTTGGAAACACAAGAAGCAAGACCAGCGTATGCTCCAGAAGTACCGAAGGGAACAAGAAGTACTAAAGAAGAATCGCAAGTGTACGCTCCAAAGCAACCTGCAAGAATATATGAAACAGGAATAGAAGAGCAGACAGGCAATATTGGCGTAAAAGCAGCAAGCCAGAGATATGACGACATCAGTGTGGAACTTCCAACAATAAATACGACATACACTCCCATTATTACAACTGCTATTCCAATAGAAATAAGACGACCTGAAGGAACAAATGGAATTTCCAGCGAAACAACAAAAGAAATTGTACGACTCTACGAAGCGCGGCAAGCAGCAACAACACAATACACAATCAACATCGATCCAGGGGATATTGCAGCAACAAAAGCAAAAGTGGACGCGTTTAAAGAAAAAAGAGATAACTGGGAAAGCGCGAAAGCATTGCTTGAGCAATATGATGCAATCTTAGCAAATCCAAGCGCGTATCAAGTAGAATAATAATAATATCCATAAAAAAAAAGGAGAGAATAAAAATGACCAATTCAAGAGAAACAAGAACGTATGTAATAGAAGGAAGACATAATCGCGAGGATACAATGGCAGTAGATAGTCATGTTATTATTTTTGCAAGATCAGGACTGAGGTTAGAAGGTCTTGAGCATGTAGCAGATCTGCATAAAACATTTCCAGTGACTGTGGTAAAAACAGGTTGCCCAAACGCGCACAGCGCATTAGAAGAAAGAGGATATAGACGAGCAGAAAGATATTCTGGACAAACGACAATTCCATCTCATGAACATGACTTCTAAGAGTGAAGCAGAAAAGTATATATACCTCTTTTCCCAAAAAAGCCAGTATGGCAAAGAAAAGTAAGAAAAAACCTGCAAAATATGATAAAGAGTTAGGTTTCCGTTCTCATGAAGATCTCAAGAAAGCAGAAGAATATTTAGGCAGCGCAAGTTCAACATTGCCCCTTTCGCAATCATTTTTTCTCACCAGTATTCTTGGATTAGTTGTTTCTGCAGTACTGACAGTGTATGGAAGAATCAGCCCAACGTGGGGCTTTACATTCTGCTTGGTGTTTGTGATGATGTTCATCGCAAGCTTTGTTTCTATTACTCCGCATGGCAAGGATTTGTAAAAGAAAGGTAAGAACAAAAAAGAGTAAGAGAATGTAATTATATTAGTCATACATTTGATATTGCTTCGTCAAATCCAAGACGTTCGCGCGGACATGTTTCAGGCGTTCGTCGTTTTCATAATTCTTAACTGCTTCAGCGATCCACAAACCAATATCCTTCATCTCTGATTCTTTCATGCCACGACAAGTCAATGCGGGAGTTCCCAAGCGAATGCCTGAAGGATCAAATGGTCCTCGAGGATCGTAAGGAATGGTATTTTTATTGACAGTAATCCCCGCCTTATCAAGCGCGGTCTCTGCTTGTTGTCCAGTCACGCCAAGTTTCGTGAGATCGACAAGAAGCAAATGATTATCAGTTCCGCCAGAAACAAGCCGAAGTCCTTGTTCCATTAAACTGTCCGCAAGCGCCTGTGCGTTCTTCACAATCTGCTGCGCAAATATCTTGAAGCTTGGTTGTAGTGCTTCTCCGAACGCGACTGCTTTTGCTGCGATTGCGTGATTATGCGGCCCACCTTGTAATCCTGGAAAGACCGCTTTGTCAATCCGTTGTGCAAGGGTCAGCTTGCTTTCAGGATGATATTTTTGTTTCAAAGGATCTTCAATTTTTGAGAGAATCATTGCGCCACGAGGACCGCAAAGTGTTTTGTGTGTCGTGGTCATCACAACATCAGTGAATGGAAATGGACTTTGATGTGCTCCGCCAGCAATAAGTCCAGCAATGTGACTCATATCAACCATCGAGTACGCGCCAACTTCATTTGCGATTTCAGCGAATTGTTTGAAATCAATCGAGCGAGGGTATGCTGTATACCCTGAGACAATCATTTTTGGCTGCTCGACAAGCGCCTGTTTTCGAACAGCGTCCATGTCAAGCTGCTCTGTTTTTTTGTCAACACCATACTGAGAAAAGGAATAATATTTTCCAGAGAAATTAACAGTATGTCCATGCGTCAAATGACCGCCTTGTGCAAGACTCATCCCCATGACTTTGTCTCCGCGTTCAAGTAATGCGAAGTAGATCGCTGCGTTCGCGGGACTTCCAGAATAGGGCTGCACGTTAACGTGTTCTGCGCCAAAAAGTTGTTTCGCGCGATCAATGGCAAGTTGTTCAACTTCATCAATAAACTCATTACCGCCATAATATCGTTTTTTTGGATAGCCTTCTGAATATTTGTTGTTGAGCACGCTACCTAGTGCTTCAAGCACAGCTTTGCTGGGAAAGCTTTCGCTCGGAATCATTTCAAGACCATCATGTTGTCGTTGTTTTTCGTGTGCGATAAGCTGCGCAACAACAGGATCAAAAGAAGTGATGGAGGTGGTAAAGTCTTTTGCAAAGTTCATGAAAAAAGACAATGCGGTCAGCTTTAAATTGTTTATTGTTTGGGTATGTGGGGATAAATAACAGACAAACAACCGAAATTATATAAATCCAAACAATTTTAACGTCCTCATGGTCAGCATTCTGGATGAAACAATTGAACCTTCCTCATTTATTGAGGCGCCAAGCAAAACAGAGTACATTATCAATCTTATCAAGCCAATTATCTCAGAAATTATTGTCGCGCTGATCATTCTTCTCATCGGATTTATTGTTGGAAAGCTGATCGGCAAAACAGCGCATTGGGTGTTACGCACGCTCGACGTCAATAAGTATTGGAAAGAATTGACAGGAATGAATTGGAGAATTGACGCAGCAGTAAGTGGGATTCTCTCTGGAATCATATATTTCATTGTGATTGTCATGGTCCTTAATGTGCTAGGTCTATCCACAATCATCGCAAAAATATTGGGATTTGGCGTCATGATTATCATCTTTATCTCGTTTATCCTTGCATGGAAAGATTTCATTCCAAATTACATCGATGGGTTACGGCTGTACAAACGACTGAAAATAAAAGACGACGTGATTATTGATGATATCAAAGGAACTGTGGAAGAAGTAACATGGACAGACACAAAAATAGTAACAGAGAAAGGAGACCATTTATACATTCCACACAGCACATTTCTAAAGAAAGGATTTAAGAAACTCAAGTAAAGCAAGTAAAAATAGTTTAAAGGCAAGAAGTAAAGAAAAGACAGGAGAAAGAAAAAGAATTAAAAGCAAAAGAAGATTCTCAAAAGAAAAATGGAAACAAACGAAAAACAAAAGCAAGACAAGAACGATCATAAAGACCAGAGAGCGGCAATCTTACACTGGGCAGACCAGGTTGCGGAAAGAGTTATCCAGATAAAAGGAGATAAAGAAAAATACACTGTTGCGTCAGGCATTACTCCAAGTGGAACTGTCCACATTGGAAATTTTCGGGAAATTATTACAACAGAACTTATCGCGCGCGCGTTGAGAAGCAGAAGGAAAAAAGTCCGCTTCATTTATTCATGGGATGACTATGATGTATTTAGAAAAGTTCCTGTAAACATGCCAAAACAAGAAATGCTGCAAACGTATCTCAGGCAATCCATTGTCGATGTTCCTGATCCATTTGGAAAAGAAGAATCCTACGCGCGTCATCACGAAGTGGAAGTAGAAGAAGCAATTAAAAAAGTAGGAATTCACACAGAATTTCTCTATCAAAGCAAAAAATATAGAGCATGCGAATACGCGGAGCAGATTATCCATGCATTAAAAAACAAAGAAAAGATCAAAGCGATTTTGGATAAGTATAGAGAAGAACCACTAGAAGAAACATGGCTTCCAATCACGGTCTTCTCATTAAAAGATAAAACAGACAAAATTAGAAATATTCGCTGGGATGGAAAGCATACGGTTTCCTATGAGTTAGAAGATGGAACAACAGAGCACGCGGATATTTTCAAGTCAGGAAATGTCAAATTGCTTTGGCGAGTGGATTGGCCAATGCGTTGGTCATGGGAAAAAGTAGATTTCGAACCAGGAGGAAAAGATCACTCCACTGTTGGTGGAAGCTTTGATACAGGAAAAGAAATTGTCAAACTGTTTAACTGGGAAGCGCCAGTCTATCACATGTATAATTTTATCAGCATCAAGGGTGGAGCGGGAAAAATCTCTTCGAGTACAGGAGAAGTTATTACATTAAATGACTGTCTTGAAATTTATGAACCACAGATTGTGCGATGGCTTTTCGCGGGAACACGACCAGGAGCGGAGTTCGCGATTTCTTTTGACGCGGATGTCATTAAAATCTACGAAGACTTTGACAAGTGCGAACGAATTTATTATGGAGAACAAAAAGATGTCAGTGAAAAAGA
Organism: Candidatus Woesearchaeota archaeon; assembly: GCA_016214075.1. Classification (NCBI taxonomy): domain Archaea; kingdom Nanobdellati; phylum Candidatus Woesearchaeota; species Candidatus Woesearchaeota archaeon. Next base: position 4,125 of record JACRPI010000046.1, on the reverse strand, counting down.
ATTAGCGAACCAAAAAAGAATTTACGAACTTTCTTGTGTTGAAGAAGGAAAAGTGCCAAAGGCAATGCCCTATCAGCCAGGATTCCGTCATATCACGAACGTCCTTCTCCAAAATGAATTAGACATCGAAAAATCAATTGGTTATTTTGAGAAACAACTCAAATCGAAAGAAGACAGAGAACGATTGCATCTCCGCGCAGTGTGCGCGAAGAACTGGATTCTCGAGTATGCGCCAGAAGAGTTCAAGTACACGATAAATAAAGCAGTACCGCAGGATGTCAAAGATAAATTGACAAAAGAGCAACGAGCTGCGCTTCATGAGCTTGCGAAGCGCTTGGAAGACAAAGAATGGGAAGATAAAGAATTGCATGAAGAATGTTATATTATTCTCAAAAACAACAATCTTGACACAAAGAATTTCTTTACCGCGTGCTACAATGTCCTTATCAGCAAAGATAAAGGACCAAAGTTAGCGGCGTTCTTGATTGAGATTAAAGAGAAGGCGATTGTGTTGTTGAAGAGTGTGTGAATTTCTAGATTTAGTGTGTAAGGGATAAATAAGCGTACATCAACGCAAGAGAAAGTGAAGGAATAGCAACAACAGGCAAGAGGACTGATAAACAGCCAGAAGTTTCTTCCTTTGGCTGAGAGTTGATTGCAATTTGTTCGAGAGGAGAAGGCATTGGAGTTGATGCAGCTCGAGAAGAAGGAGGTTGTGGAGTTGTTTCATCTTCATAAACAAGTTCATAAAGAGGTTTTAACTCTGTTATTCTCACGCCAGAGATACTGGAGGGATCTGGCTGAATTACATAGGCGCGAAGAGTAGGAACAGCATAAACGTTGGTCGTACTAATAGCTCCATTTATAGAAGAAAGAGTTTGAACACGACAAACAAGTTCTTTTGCAGGATACGTTGTGAGAAAACTAGTCATAAATGAGAGAAAGAAGAAGGGGTATTAAAATGTTTAGTAAACGCACCAAATTATCGTAAGAAGAATAGTGTGTTTACTATTCAGCGGACGCAAGACAAATTACGATTATTAATTGCGTCCGCTATACAATAATTAAGGCACAGATAGTAACATTTAAAAAGAACCTCCTTTTCTCAAGAGATATGACAACACGATACGGCGGATCACGCTCAAGAACACGAAAAACATTCAGAAAGAATGTCAAGGAACACGGCAAAATCAGCATCACACGCTACTTCCAAAAGTTAGAAAATGGAGAGCATGTCATTCTCAAAGTAGAACCAGCAGTGCAAAAGGGCATGTATCATGCACGATTTCACGGCTATCCTGCGACAGTAGTAGGAAAACGCGGCAGATGTTACCTTGTCATGATTAATGATCAAGGAAAAAAGAAAGAATTAATTGTTCATCCAATCCATCTTAAAAAATTAGATAATCCTAAAGAAAGAGCAATAAGTAAAAAATAGACACGAGAAAAAATGACAAACCCGCAAGTAGTTGAAGAAGTTCCATTAAACATTGTTGAAGTAAAAGAAATGCTCAAAAAAATCAAAGACAGGGATACAGAACTCAATTTCCGAGCGCAGAAAACTGCGGAATACCTTGACGCGATTAACACCATCAAGCCAAAGAGCGCAAAGGAATTAAAGGAAAAATTAACTGAACTGGAAATTCCACGAATAAAAGAAGTACAAATTCAAAAAATCATTGAAATTATGCCATTGACAGCAGAGGGAGCAAAGACCATTTTTGCAGGATTCAACATTTCTGTCACTGCGGATAATGTCAAGAAAGTAGTCACTCTTGTCAATGAGTATGCAGAAAAGCCAAAGAAACAAAAAGAAGAAGCAGAAGCGCCTGCTGAATAGTTTTATGATTTTCTATAATTTTATAAGATTTATGTTTTAGTTTTCTAAAGAAGAAAGAATACAAAAAAAAGAGATAAAAAATAACATAAACCTACATCATACCCATACCAGGCATACCGCCCATTCCTCCCATAGAAGGCATTGGAGCTTTCTTCTCTTCTGGAAGATCACCAACAAGCGCTTCAGTGGTTAAAATCATACCTGCGATAGATGCTGCGTTCTGCAATGCGCTTCTGCACACTTTCGTAGGATCAATAACTCCTGCCGCAAAGAGATCACAAATCTCATCACTGCGTGCGTTATAGCCCATATTGTATGCTGCATTGGTCAAACGTTCAACAATCACACCACCATCTTTGCCAGCGTTTGCCGCAATTTGTCGAAGGGGTTCTTCAAGTGCTCGTTTCACAATTGTAATGCCTGTCTGCTGATCTGCGTTATCTCCTTTAAGCGCATCAAGGCTACTAATTGCGCGGAATAAGGTAATGCCTCCGCCAACAACAACACCTTCTTCAACTGCCGCGCGAGTCGCGTGGAGTGCGTCATCAACGCGTGCTTTCTTTTCTTTAAGTTCTGTTTCTGTTGCCGCGCCAACATTGATCACTGCAACGCCACCGGAGAGTTTACCAATGCGTTTTTGAATATCATTCTTGTCATACTCTGAGTCTGTTTGCTGCGCTTGTACATGAAGCATTGCGACTCGTCTCTGAATGACTGCTTTGTCTCCTGCGCCTTCAACAAGAACTGTTTTTTCTTTGTCTACTCTGATTTTTTTTGCTTTACCGAGTTGTTGAATTCCAGTCTGTTCGAGTTTCATTCCCTTTTCTTCAGAAATAACTTGGGCTCCAGTAAGCACAGCAAGATCTTCGAGTATTGCTTTTTGATCATCGCCAAATCCTGGCGCTTTGACAGCGACTACTTTGATTGCGCCACGCAAAATGTTCAACACAATCGCCGCAAGCGCTTCACCTTCAATGTCTTCGCAGACAATAAAGAGTGGTCGTCCTTCTTGTGCAACTGCTTCAAGAACAGGAACAAGATCTTTAACTTTAGTAATTTTTTTGTTGAAAAGCAAAACAAAGGGTTCATCAAGAATTGCTTCCATTTTTTCTGCGTCAGTGACCATGTACGGGCTTAAGTAGCCACGATCAAATTGCATTCCTTCAACAAGTTCGAGTGTTGTGTCCATGGATTTCGCTTCTTCAACAGTAATAACGCCGTTAGAACCAACTTTTTCCATTGCGTTTGCGATGAGCGCGCCAACTTCTTCATCATTGTTTGCGGAGATAGTCGCGACTTGCAAAACGTTGTCTTTTGTTTTGACTTCAATGCTTTTTGCTTTGATTGCCGCGACAACTGTTTTTGTTGCTTTTTCAATTCCTTTTTTCACGTCAATAGCGTTTGCTCCTGCTGCAATATTTTTGAGTCCTTCACGGACAAGTGCTTGCGCAAGAACAGTAGCTGTGGTTGTTCCATCTCCTGCAACATCCTGTGTTTTCGAAGCAACTTCTTTCACAAGCTGCGCACCCATGTTTTCGAATGGATCTTCAAGTTCGATTTCTTTTGCGATCGTCACACCATCGTTGATGACTGTTGGACTTCCGTAGCTTTTACCGAGAATAACATTCTTTCCTTTTGGTCCAAGAGTTACTTTGACTGTGTTTGCGAGTTTATCAACCCCTGCGAGTAATTTAGTTCGTGCTTCGTGATCAAAGATGATTTTTTTTGCCATAGTTTCTGCCTCCGTTGTTTCGTATTCTTTCTAATAGTAGTTTTATGTAGTAACTTTTGCGATAAGATCTTCAAGTTTCAAAAGGAGCAGTGTTTCTCCGTTGCTTTGAATTTCTGTTCCCGCGAAATTTTCGTAAAGAACAACATCGCCTACTGCGACAGGACATTTGTCTATTTGCGGAATTGCGGCAACAGTGCCTTCCTGGCTCTTTTCCTGCGCGGTTTCTGGAATGTAGATGCCGCCTTTTGTTTTCTCTTCAGCTCTTTTTGGCCGAATGAGTACTCGATTGTTTAATGGTTGTAGGTTCATGGCAATAACCTCCGTTATTACTTTATTTTGTTTTTCCATCAAGTCTGTGGAGGGAAGAATAGAAAGTGGAAATTTTTGCTGATATTTAAAGCTTATGAAGGAGGGGGCTCCGGTGAAAATCTCTAACAATATTGCTTTCAAGTTGTGAAGGATAACTCTTGCAGCGACTTCAGAGTGTTGCGCTCTGAAAGAGACGCTTCGGACGTAGTCTCCGAAGCGTCTCTTGAAACTAGAATTATTGTAT
>JACRPI010000045.1 GCA_016214075.1 Candidatus Woesearchaeota archaeon | reverse complement strand
TTTTCCTAACTTATTTTTTCTATAACCTTTTTTAGCAATATCACTGGATTTACAGTTCAAACATTGAATGTCCATAAAAATCACCAAAACAACCTAAGAATTAACTAATATATATAGATGACGCTAAATAGACAATGTCCTATTTTTCTAAGAAGTAAAATCTTGTGAGATAATAAAACCGCTCACTTCTCCTCAATATCATGCGGTTTGCTCTCGCGCATTCCAGCAGAAGTGATTCGAACAAAAGAAGCGTTTTGTTGCATTTCAGAAATTGTCGCTGCGCCACAATAACTCACGCCAGAGCGTAGACCATTTACTAACTCAGAGATAACTTCTGTCACGCTTCCTTTATACGCGACATAACCCGCGACACCTTCAGGATTATACTCTAATTTATCTTTGATAATCTTTCCAGTTTCTCGTTCGCGTCGAGCGTGATTTGCTTCTGCGCTTGCGCTGCCGCGATATTCTTTATAGCGTCGTCCATGACGCAAAACAATGTTGCCAGGACTTTCGTCAGTGCCTGCGAAAATGCTCCCGCACATTACTGTTGCGGCGCCAGCAGCGAGTGCTTTTGCGATGTCACCGCTGTTTTTAATGCCGCCATCTGCTATAATTGGAATGCCATAATGCCGTGCGACAGAAACAGCGTCAAGAACAGCAGTGAGTTGAGGAACTCCAGAGCCGGCGACAACGCGAGTGATGCAGCCAGCGCCAGGACCAACACCAACTTTGATTGCGTCAGCGCCTGCTTTGATGAGTGCTTCGCAGCCAGCGGCTGTTGCGACATTGCCTGCGATAAGCTGCACAGCAGGGTAGCGTTCTTTGATGCCACGAACAGTATTCAATGCAAGATCACTATGCCCATGAGCAATATCCACAACAATGACATCAGTGCCTTCGCGCAATAATGCGTCCACGCGCTGCAAGTAACCTTCTTTGACGCCGACAGCTGCGCCGACAAGCAAGCGACCTTTTGCGTCTCTGCTCGCCTCTTTGTATCTATATGTGTCAAGAATATCTTTTGCGGTGATTAAGCCACGAACAAACCCATCAGCGTCAAGAAGGGGAAGTTTCTCAATTTTGTGTTTGTGCATAATTTCTTTTGCTTCGCTTCTTCTCATGCCCACAGGCGCAGTGATTGCTTTTTCTTTTGGCGTCATCACTTCTTTAATCAATCTGGAAAAATTGTTTTCAAAAAGAATGTCGCGTTGTGTTAAGATGCCAGAAAATTTTCGCTCATAGTTCACCACAAGCAATCCTTTGATGCCTGCTGATTCCATGAGTTGCAGCGCTTCTTCGACTGTTTTGTTTTCATCAATAGTCAGCGGCTCATCAATGACATAACTTGTACTTCGTTTCACACGTCGTATTTCTTTGCATTGTTCTTCCAGGGTCATGAATTGATGAATAATGCCAATGCCGCCGTGTCGTGCCATGGCGATGGCCATTTTAGATTCTGTTACTGTATCCATGTTTGCGGCAACAAGCGGAACATTGAGTTGGATGGATTTCGTGAGTTGCGTCATAAGAGAAGTTTCTTTTCTGCTGCTCACATGCGAATGTTTTGGCACAAGAAGAACATCGTCATAACTTAATCCAAGGGGAATATCCATCACTGTCACCTCTGTAAACATAATGTTGGAAAGAATAAGTCACTCTTTCCGAAACAGAAGGAGTTTGAGAGTTTATATTGTTTTTGAAAATGAAAGAAGCGCATAAATTTTATAAGGCGTATTCTGTTTCTTTCAATTGATGACGTTATACAGTGCCGTTGACAAAGCAGTAATAACAGTATGGCCAAGAGTGCAGTATTATAGAGATCTTGGTGTTCTTGTCGTGCAAGATAGAAACAAAGTATTAGAGCAAGAACGTCTGACACGAGAAGCGCAAGAGTATCTTAACGCAAAAAATAAAGAAGCGGCGTTTCGCGCGTATTGGACAGTTCCAGCGCAGTTTTCTCTTATTCAAGTTGATGTTTTTGGCGGAAATGCGGAAACACAGGCAGCAAGAGCGGCTGTTGAGAATATTGGGCGTGTGTTTCAGTGGGTAAAAGCAGCGGATGACGTTGTTGATGAGCAAGGGAGTTCACGAGTAGGAAACTTAAAAAATATTTATGCTCTTTTACAGAGGGGAAGAAAACCAGCATCAGGTGCTGAAGCATACATTTTAGAAGAATACAATCGATTTGATAATGCTGTACAGTGCAGACTTGATAGAGTGTATCAAGAAGAGTTACGGCAGTGCAACGCAATAAATGATAAAGAAAGATATCATGCGAGAGGGGAAGTAGGAAGAACACTTGGGTTGTTAGAAGGGAATATTCTGCAAGAGCATGTTGAAGGGTTGCCTGATTCCATCACAAAATTTCTTGAGTTAACAGGAGGAGGTGGCGCGTATTTTGATGATCTAAAAGACTTTTATTTGGACAGAAAAAGTGGATATGGGTATGAAACAAATATGCGGGGGAAATTATTTTTAGGATTTGTAAGCGATTTAGCAGGAGCAATGCGTGTGCTTACGCCCAAACAAGCGACAAGAGAATGCGCGTTCTTAGCGCTTGGTGGTTTATATCAAGTGCGAGAAGTTATTGGTGTGCAGGAAAGAACATAGATCTCTATTCTAAACAAAAAACACAGCCACCAATCCCACAACACAAACCACGTCAAACACAATTTCAAATGGCGCGATCTTCACTGTATAGCCACATAAACAAACCAAGATTGGTTTTCTTTTTCCCAAATAATCTTTATCTGTTCTATTGTCCAATAATCGCCCATCTGCAGTGATGTGATCGAGGAGCATATGGCTATAATAGCCGATTGCAACAGCAAGTGTCCAATACGGAAAATAGGCAAAGGCAATAATAAGAAAAATAGTTGTGACAAGTATTCCTAATTTGTGATGCAAAAACGTCCGATCATCAATGTGTTTTTTGAAAGCGTCGTCAGCTGTTGCAAGAATACTGAGTTGTCCAGTCTTGAAGAAATGATGAAGAGGATGATCAAGATCAATCAAAACACCAACAAGCACAGCAACAAGAACAAAATCATACCCAATGTAGCCGAGTTTTTCAAGGATCAAACCAATCAATAATGGAAATAGAAAATGTGATTGTGGATACATAAAGAAAAATAAGGAGAAGGATGTATTTAATTTTATCTCTTAAAAGTTTGGTTTTCTGTGGCCTGTCTTCAATTGATACATAATTCTCTGAGTTACTTCACATATTCTCAGTAAAATAAGTTACTGCTGTTCCAGCAATAAAAGCAGTACTAATATATGCTGTAAGGTGAGAGAAATTATAAGAAGGTTGTACTGGCATTTTTCTTTTCCAATATTTTTCTGCTTCTAAAAGAATGACGCATAATGTTGTGGTTGTAAGGAGAGGGACAACTGCTTGTGCATCAGCTCCATATTCCCTTACTGCTGCTGCGCTTCCACAGTACACTGCACCAAGAAGAGCACCCTCTATGACAGAGGCGGTCATATGAGATAGATAAAATGCGTTAACAAGTCCCACTAATGTATTTTTTTGTGCCATTCAAAGAGAAAGAGAAGAAAAGGAAGTTTTAAATCTTCCCAAATTTCTAGCACTGTCGCAGGAAAAACAAAAGAGAATAAACAAGAAGAAATTCTCTAACCAACATTTATAAAACAAAAGTCTTTTCTTCATATATGGCAAAACAATGGGTTGAATGGGTATTTCTTCTCACCGCTATTATCACATTTGGACTAATTCTTTTTTTTCTCTTCTCAACAGAAAATACACTTGAAGAGAAAGCAGGGGATAGAGGAGAAATCATAACACCTGCGTACAATACAATTGCAATAACAACAGAAAACAAAACAGAGAAAAAAGAGAGTGCAAAGCAAGCAGAGAACGCACTCTTTGAGGAAGCAGAGCAAGCACTCTTCGAAATAAAACAGCAAAAACAAGAGCATCTTTCAGTGCAAGAGAGCGAAGAACTAGAAAATGAAATCAACAGATGGATCAATGAACTTCAACAATATAATAATTATGATGCACAAAATCTCTTGCAGCAATTCGAAGCATTGCAAGAAGAGAGTTCACGAGGTGAAGAAACTATAGAAAACGAATCAGAAGAACAAATAAATGAGGAACAAGTACAAGAATATTCAGAAGAAGAAATTATAGAAATTATCGAAGAAATTGCAGAGCAATATGATGTTCCATCGTGGTTCCTGAAAGCAATAGTGAGAAGAGAGTCAAGTTTCAACAATACTGATGTGAGCTATGATGATGGAATCGAAGGAGATGAAAATTGGAATGAAGCTCGTCCTGAGTGTTCGTTTACCACAGACAATTATCCCCATGGGTTAGGGCTCACAAAATTGACAGGTTGGATGTATCAAGGATCACCATATCCATTCTGCTTAGATTCACCAGATAACTCCAATGAAGAGTACTATTATGCAATGCGCATGCAAGATTATGGTAGTTGGATTGATATGGGAGAAGTCACTGCTTTAACAGAGCCATTTGATCCAGAGCAAAACCTAGAACGTTTCCTGACAGGCTACGCAGTTCCAGCATATAACTTATTTACATTGCAATATCCAGAAGAGTCAGAAGAAGAACGATGGCGCCGAGTTGCGTTTCACTGGAATAATGGATTGTATACAGAGTACGATCCAGAGAATACGGATTACTTAGCATTGTATGATCTGTATGTTGAAGAATATCAGAACGTATAAATGATAGAAAAAATAAGAAATCAAAACTTCTTAAAGTGTCCTGCGACTTCTAAGAGATCAACATGACCCATGAGTGTCTGTCTGCAGCAGTATCGTTTCAATCCAAGAGAATCAAGAACTTTCTTTCGCTCTTCTCCTTTTTCAGTTCTTTTTGTATATTCTTCCCAGAGGTGTGCAATTGGTTTTCCACAACTGTAACATCGAATTTGAATTATCATCTTGGCCTCATCTGTACGATTTCTGAACCTTAGATCGTGCTTGTCCGTGACTGTTTGGTTTCGCGCTTTCTTTATGTCGGATATCTGCGACAAGCAATAATCGGTCATATTCTAAAAAGGTATTTTTCAAAGCTGCACTGTTGCTAAACGCAACGAGTCCTCGTGCGATTGCGAGGCGTGCTGCATCAACTTGACTTGTTGGCCCGCCTCCTGCGACAGTAACAGTAATATCCAATCCTTCTCCAAGCTTTTCAGCGAGAAGCAATGGTTCTTGTAAGCGTAAACGTAACATAGCAGGCATAATTGCAGAAATTGGCTTGTTATTGACAAGGATGTTTCCTTTTCCAGCGTGCACTGTTGCGCGCGCGATAGCGCGTTTTCGTTTTCCGGATGTTTGTATGATTTTACTCATGATTATTCACCATCTACTCTTTTTGCACCAAGGTGCTTGGAAATTTCCGCGACAGAGACATATTTCAAGTTTGGTACGTTGGAAATACGTGCATTCTCAAGTGTTTCTAGTTTTTGATTTTTAAAATCAGCAGGAACGCCAATGTAACACATGATTCGGTGATATGCGCTTTTACCTTTTTCTTGTTTGTGCGGAAGCATACCACGAATAATTCGTCGAACAAGTCGGTCAGGTTGTCTGTGATAAAATGGACCAGTTGCCCAGGTTCCCTGCGCTCGTTTTCTTCGGAATTCGGAAAGAACGTGTGTAGGGGTTCCTGTGATATATGCTTTTTCACAATTGACAATAGCAATCTCATTGCCGAGCAATGCTTGCTTTGCAGCGAATGTTGCGAATCTGCCAACGATTAAATCTTTTGCATCGATAATTATCATGTTTTTCTACCCGAGTATTCGTACTTCTTTTCCTTTTGGATTTTTTTCCATCAATTCAACAATGGATAATGCTTTTCCTTTTGCGCTTTCAATTTTGTGTTTTGCTTCTTTGGAAAATCGGAATGCTGCTACTTGGACAGGTCGTGCTAAATCTCCTGTTGCAAGGACTTTTCCTGGAACAAGAACTACTTCTTTGTCTGTAGCGTAAAGATTAATGCGTGAGATATTCACGATTGGTCTTTTTGCAGTGCTTCCTGCGAGTGTTGCTGCAACTGTTTTCCAAAGCGCGATACCTTCTTTTGCAGAAGTATGTCGCAGCTTTTCAATCAGCTGTTGCAATTCTGGATGTATTTTCTTTTGGTTCATGGTATTTCACTTGTGATTGGAATGAGGAGGACGTGATTCGAACACGCGCACCCACTAAGGGACTAGCCCCTCAAGCTAGCGCATTTGACCAGGCTCTGCCACCTCCTCATTTGGAGAGCAAACCTGTTTTTTATTTGAGGTCTTTTAAGGAAGCATCGAATGCGTCAAGTTGTTCATCAAACAATTCAATTGCTTTCTGAACAATAGTTTTTGCATCAAGTTGTCCCCATGATTCAACATGGAAAATGATGTTTTTGTCATTGTATTCTACTTTAATGACATCATCGCAAACACCATCAACAGCGTCGACGAGGTTATTGTCGAGGATTGCTGCTTTGTCAATCTTTCCGCTCTTGTCAAATATTTGTGGCGGATACAGGTGTTTGACTTTTTCCAATTGATCACTTTTTGGATTGATCGTGAGTGTAGGTTCATAACTGTACCAAACAAGTCCAGGACTCCATTTAGTATGCGTTCTTCCTTTACCAAGGATTGCGACTGCCTGCAACTCAAGTTCTTGCCCTTTGAGCAAGATGCAAATTGGCATGTCCGGATATGCAGGAACTACTTTTGGATCCTTTGCTTTTAATGAAGACGCATACACAGTGCATGGTCCCTTTGCTTTGAGTGTTAATGTTGTTTCACACGCAGCAGCGCCATCATCTTCTGGTCCTTTTTTCATTCGATATGATTTAAGGTCAGTGGTGAGGGGGATTAAACCGAGTCTGTGCGCGACAGTTTCATCGTACATAGGCGAACTGTTTTTGAAAAGTTCTACATCTTCGATAGCCATTGTAGGAACTTCTCCTACCATCAGGCGACGCAATGTATTTGCATACGCTGGCGTCGTTCCTCTGATCATGAAAGACAAATACATTTTATCTTTTGCTTTTTCTAAGATGCGAATTTCCATGGTATTTAGACACGTCGTCCGCGTTTACCGCCTTTCTTTCTGCATCCATCGTGTGGAATAGGAGTAACATCTTGGATAATACCGATGCGCAGACCCATACGGGAGAGTGCACGGACAGCAGCTTGCGCTCCTGGTCCAGGATTGTGTGGTCCATTATGTCCACCTGGTGCTTTGATTTTGACGTGAATGCCAGTAATTCCTTTTTCAAATGCAGTCTCAGCTGCTTTTTTCGCGGCGCTCATTGCGGCAGTAGGAGAACTCTCCATACGATGCGCTTTAACAACTTGTCCACCGCTAGTTCGTGCGATAGATTCAGAGCCAGTGATGTCAGTAATATGAATGATGGTGTTGTTGTATGAAGAGTAAATGTGGCAAATTCCCCAACGCATTGGTCCGCGTCGTCTGTCCATTTGTGGTGATTCTTCAACAGTTGGTTGTTCTGGATTCATGTTTTTTCACGTTCTTTATTTTTTTTGCGTAAGTTTGATGCGTTCCGCGTGATCTTCGCGCGCAAAGCTGGACGAAGAAGCATAAGTAATAACGCCTTCTTCTTCAAGCGAGACAAGGTAGCTAGGGGAGCTGATTTTTTTCTCTCCAACTGCGATGTGTTTGTGCGTTATCATTTGTCGTGCTTGTTTGACATTGCTTGCGAGTCCTTTTTTGACAACAATAGTTTGTAATCGTCTGTTCATGATATCGTTGAGTGTTAATCCAAGGATCTGATCGATAGTTGCGTCAGCGCCGACAAAGCCGTATCGCTGTAATTTTTTGATAAGGTTTTCTTTTTCCTTCATTGCTTGTCCTGTTGTTGCGACAATGAGTGTTTTCGCTTGAGAGGTAAAGCTTCTGAGCATAGCGCCCATTTTCCAAATTTCTCTCTTGTTCTTCACACCATATTGTTTGACAATAGCTTTTTCTGATTCAATACGTGCCTTTTGCCATGGATGGCTCGGCGGCGTAAATTTTTTTCTGATTTTTTTTGGATCTCCCATTAGTGTTCACGTAGTCTTATTTTTTCTTTTCTGCAGGTGCTGCTGCTTTTGCTTGCGCTGTCTTCATGACGCCAACAGTTTTTCCTTTGTTCTTTCTGAAGTTGGATCGTGTGCGTTGTCCGCGAACAGGTAATCCTGCTGCGTGACGCATGCCTTTATAGCATCGGATCTTCTTCATAAGTCGAACATCATTGTCTTGGACGAATTTGATTGTTGGACCGATGATGTGCATGTCATCGCCTGTTTCCAAATCTTTTTGTCTGTTAAACATCCAGGTTGGAACATTAAATTTAGTAGGATTAGTAATAACGGATTCAAGTGCGCTTACTTCTTTGTCAGAAAGTGCTCCTGCTTTTTTCATTGGGCTTACTTCTGCGAGTGTGCATGCCATGTTTGCGTAAGCAAAGCCAACGCCGCGAATGTTAAGGAGTGCGTATCCAATAGGCTTAGAGCCTGTTAAGTCTGTGTTCGCGATTCGAACAAGATATTTGAGTTGTTGTTTTTCGTCTGCCATTGTTAATCACGTATCCAAAGTCCTTAGAATTCATCTACTGTTAAACAATTGAAACAATCATTTAACCCTAAATGCGCTCTTTCGAACTCGGGTTAACAATCCAGAAACAGGAGGTTATTTATAAAGGTTTTTATTGAGCTTGTTTAGGGTTCTCTATTTCTAGCGTCTATGTAAGAAATTCTTGTTTCTAAATTAATTCTAAAGGTGACTTGAACACAAGGATTATTTCCTCCAGCAAAAAATCTATTTTTATCAGGGTCAAGCCAATAAGTACGTGGATCAATACCCCAGAAAAAGCCCGCTCCTTCAATAGTTGTTCCATCAAGGCGAGATCGATATTTTCTCCCTGTTGCTTCAACCACAACACGATCATAAACATCAGAAGGGTGTCTTCTCAAATAAGATGCGAGAGTAACAAAAGGGTTTGGGGGAATTTCAGTAGTTGAACCATAAAGACAATGCTCTGCTAATGCTTTATCAGCCATGGGGTTACGTAATGTTTCATCCTTTACTCTTTCAACATGGTCTTCCCATGTTTGGTGTAAGAGAGAAGTGTCAGTACTCAGGCGGGTTTCTAGGGGGAGACTGTTTAAGTGCCCAAGCATCATACTGTATGGAACTTCTCCTAACAGCCATCGTTCAAAATCTGCTTTGAGCACTTCTCTTGCTTGAGAAGGAATTGCAAGGCTTACATGCCAATCATGTATTTGTTCATACAGGGTCATGTAAGGAAGTAAAGAGCTGAGATTTATAAAATATGATTCATGTTTAAAAAATTTAATTTAGAGAATTAAAAAATAGAGGACAGGGGGGAATCGAACCCCCGCCACGGGATATCTGTTGCGCAAAGCATCCACAGTCCCATATTCTACCATTAAACTACTGCCCTCGATAGGAGTATCTATAAGTTGTTATAGCTATTTTATAAATATTGTCTTGTGGTTTTTGTTTCAGATTCGCGTCGTTATTTGTTGATATTTTGTTCATTTGGACTGACCCCCTAAAAAAGGACACATAGTTAAGTTACTATTTTCTACCAAAGTATGGAGGTCTGAAAATGGGGTCACGCAGAGCATTTACCAGAGATTTTAAACGTAAAGTTGTAGATGAACTTGACTTTCGACCAGTA
>JACRPI010000044.1 GCA_016214075.1 Candidatus Woesearchaeota archaeon | reverse complement strand
TCCAACCATCATCTCTAACAACTAATCCCATCGGGTCACCTCTTCTCATTCTCACGTGACCCATTCCCTAATATCTATTCAATGAGAAAGCTACTATTTATTCCTTTCGGGATAGGCTCTTAGTTTTATTCGCTAATTACCTTACTCGTTTCACTCGTCCTGCTTCTAAATCTTTCAGACTTGCTTCTAATTGGAGGAGGAGATCATCTGCGATCTCTTCTTTTTTCTTTAAGTGAACATATTCTTCTGTGGATATACATACTGTTTCTGTTTCCATAATAATCAATAAACCATCCTTTCTTATAAATTTTTTGTAAAAAGACGCCGGCGCTCGGATTTGAACCGAGACTCCCTTTCGAGAAGTGGTTTTCGAGACCACCGCAGTAGCCAGATTGTGCCACGCCGGCAATATAATAAGTATAATTTTCGGGAAGTTTAAATGTCTTTTCTTGATTTCTTTTAATAAATATATGAAGATACTTTTTGCGATGCTTGGCTACAAAGAAGTTTTGCTGGTGCGTGTCTCGTCTTCTAAGATTTAATACGATACGGAGCAACAAAATATATAAAGAAATCATCATCTAACCCTTCCATGGTCGGCAAAGGCAATCCAAAACAACTGTATGACATTCTTATTATTGGGACAGGAGTGACTGGCTGGGGCGCTGCAATGTACGCGGGCAGAATGCAACTCAAAACACTAATTGTTGGTGATACTCCTGGTGGAACGATCATGCTCACTGATGATGTGGAGAATTATCCTGGTTTCAAAAAACTCACTGGTCCAGAACTTGCAGATAACATTGAACAGCACGCGCGAGAATATGACATTGATATTGAAGATGGTCTTGTCAATGATATTGCGCAGGACAAAAAGAAACACATTTTTACTGTTACTACAAAGAATGGATCCTCTTTCAAAGCAAAAACAGTATTGCTCGCGACAGGAACAAAGCCACGAAAACTTGGTGTTCCTGGAGAAGACAATTATTTTGGCAAAGGAGTGCATACCTGCGCGCTTTGCGATGGCGCATTTTACAAAGAAAAGATTATCGGCGTTGTTGGGGGATCTGATTCCGCCGCGAAAGAGGCGCTGCTTTTAACCCAATGGGGTAAAAAAGTATACATCATTTACCGTGGAGAAAAAATTAGGCCAGAACCTGTCAACATGACTCGTATTGAGAAAAAAATTAAAGAAGGGAAAATTGAAATTATCAGCACGACCAATGTTGTTGAAGTCAAAGGAGAGAAATATATTACTACAGTTGTCTTTGACAAACCGTATCATGGAAAAAAAGAGTTCAAGCTTGACGCGCTTTTTATTGAAATAGGACACATCGCGCTTTCCGATCTCGCGAAGAAAATTGGCGTTACGTTAAACACCAAAGGAGAAGTTCCCATTGATAGAGACGCGCAAACCAATGTTCCAGGTTTTTACGCAGCAGGAGATGTTTGTGACACTCGCTTTAAGCAAGCAATCACTGGTGTCGCGGAAGGTGTTCTTGCTGTCTATTCCGCGTATATCTATGTGAATGACAATGAGAAGTTGTGGGATTGATTTTTTAGCCTAAATCTTTTTTAATCTTCTTGCGTTTCTTCTTAAAATGGAATTCAAACTCGATGGTTTTTATGATCCACAAAAAAGATGGTGGAGCGATAATGGCAGTTTACGGAGAAAAGCCGAGAAAACAGGAGATAGGTGGAAAAGACAAGATTTACTCAATCAATCCTCTTTTCTTGCCCGTTACGCAGATGGAAAAGTACATGTTTATCTTCTCGGGCATACTCTTACTGCGTATGCACTTCTTGACGCTACTGCACACGCCGCTCCTTGGGAACCCGCGTATCTTTCTCCTTTTTCTCGAGAAAAAAAAGAACTCTTTATTGTGGATTTGGGAGATCTTCTCGAGCGGGAAATGCCTTTTCCTGAAAATCTGTATCTTTCTGTTGCTCCCACGCGCCCTCGATTTGGACGTGGGTATAACATAACTCTTCATCCTTGTTCTCTCGATGAACCATTGGAGTTTTCTATTGTCCAGCGAGTTGTTATTGATGGTGAACTGAAAGAGCGGCAAACACATCTTTATGCCGCTTCTTTTGCCGCTGATACTAAAGAATTCAGAAAATATGTTGGCACTCCTCAATCATTTTAGTTTTTTTTCAACTGTAGGCATTCAGGGAAGTACGTGTACTTATATTCATGCAGAATAAGCAAAAGCTCATGCCTCTTCAGCGCTCCTTTTAAGATTCCCCGCACTTCCATTAATATTTGATTTAACTCGTCTGTTGTTTTTATTTTAATCTCAATTTGCATTTCACTGCTTCCAGAAGTTTTATACAAATACGTCACATTTGGATGCGTCACAACATATTGGAACAATCTCTTTTCTAACTCCTTGGATAAATAACCCACTTGCAATGTGATGAAGCACCATTGGTACCCTAAATCTTTTGTTCCTTTCCAAATGCTGGGTCTATATTTTAGGATAATCTCTTGTTTCTCAAGCATCTTCAAATGATATTTTACTGTTTCCCAAGGTTCATTCACTTCTTTTGCTATTTGTATTGTTTGAAGCCGCGCATTTTTCGCTATTACTGCAAGTATTTTTCTATTTATGTCTGAAAGAGGAACATTTTCTTTTTGTTCCGTGAGCAAAGGATAAATTTCTCCTCCTGCGGCACCATAAAGAAACGTCGCGGGCACTGGAATTTCCTCCACGCCATAATTTATCGCGTAACGATCAATGACTTGTTTATATTCCAACTCGATTCTTTTCATAACTTGTCCCATTTCCGGGTAAGAGCGAACAAATATTTTTATCAAAAGATCATATTCTCCTATGCATTTTACTACCCATGCGACATTCGGATGCGTACACAAATGATTGATTAATTCCTTCTCTTTCTCTTCATCAATATTCTTCAGTTGTATATACACAAAATAAATCTGCCAGCCAAGTTTTTTGACATCAATTACTGTGTTAAAACCCAGCAGAAACTCTTGCTCCAACAGCCGCTTGACGCGGTAATGAACAACCTCTTTGCTGAGTCTGGCTTTTTTACCAATCTGGGAAAAAGAAGCTCTTGCGTTCTCGAATAAAGCGCGAAGTATTTTCCTATCCTTCTCATCAATTTGCGTCATTTTTTTATTAAATAGATAAAATAGCTTATAAATTTTTCTATTTGATAAAAAATAGAAGGAGTAATTTTATTAATATGGTTGTCTTAACCTGTAAGTAGTGATTAAAATGAAAGAATTATTATTGCCGGAAACACTAGAAGTACTCTGCAATGAGTTAGACCAATCAGGACAAGATGGTTCTGATAAAGAAGACTATGCGTCAATATGTGATGCAGTTATGAAAATGGAACTGAATTTTGAAGCGGGTCCTCTAGATGCTAATTTAGGTATGTTTCTGAGGAGTTTCTATAATCTAGCTAATAAAATAGATAAGACTTTGATAACGGATGTTCTTACCGAGAATATGCTTGCTCTTTTTGATAAAGCTTTGCGCTTATTTGATTTACAAGAAGAACAAGCAGATTACTTTAAGTATACTAATTTTTTCTTTAATACCCCTGTTCAAGAATATATTTCTGACTTATTGCATTGCTTGGAAAATAATGGTACTATCAGAAAAGGATATGCTTTAAGATTTGATAAGAATATTGCTCAGTTGCATGTAGATGTATTTACTACCCGTGCTTCTTCGCTTGAGTATGCTTTTGATTGGGCTCTTAACAGACCTGATGAATTTGAGCTTTCCTATCTAAAAAAACTGTATTCCAAATGGAATGCATGTAGGAATATCGAATATTGTAATGGTAAAATGGTAAGAGTTTACAATGGAAAATTCAATAAAGATGAAACAGAATTTCCCGATGAAATTAAACTTAAACACGCGGTATTCTCTGGAACAAGAAATCACGCAATCGCATATTATACCACTGCGCTAGAATTCGACTGCTATTTTAGATTGAGTGATACTAAAAGAAATGCAAAAGACTCCCTTAATAGTTTCAATGTTGCTGAAAGGATTGTACGTGACGCTCAACTCAGTCCTCATCCTGAAGTAAGAGCACTAGGTCAGGAACTCTTTGAAATGATCTACAATAAATTTTACAAATATTGCGTCACATCTGATGCGAAGAAGGATGAACTTGAGGGTATGAAACGTACATTGGAAATTGCAGAAGGAACAGATCTTATCAAGTCAAAATTAGGACAAGACCTCTGTGGAAAAGTATTTTCTTTGATGCTTCAACATACTGAAGACGTAGAAAAAAAATCAGAACTTGATCTTGGAAATGCTTATCTTGAAGCTGTTCACTATGCCGAACTTCTCGGAACTGCTTTAGGGATAGACAACACAGAAATAGTAAAAGAATTATATACAAAGGCGAGTTATGCATATGAAAAAGAAGCATTTAATACTCATTTAAGAAATAAATTGAAAGTCAAAATTACGAACGATGGTTCTTCTAATTGTCGTCGTGGTGTCGTTCAGCCTGGGTATCAAACAAAGTCTTATGATGAGGTGGGGAAGCTGGTGGAGATTATAACTATACCTCCAGGTCACTACACATATCTTGATACCGATATGCTGAAGGAGAGTATAAGAAAATGTATGAAGAGTAATATTAATGAATTGCTTTTCAGTGCTATAACGTGCGCACAAAAAGCAGGATTAGAGGAGCGAGTAGAATTGCTTACCCACATTTATATTTCTCAACCTTTGATCATATAAACATCATTTTAAAAAGCAGTGTCTATTTTCTTTTCATTATGAGTTACAACACAATATTCTGGGTTGAAGATCATCCTGATATTATTGCCCGTATTGCCGCTGAGCAGGGGTTTGACCTGGCAGCTTTATTGAAGAAAATGACCCTTGCTTATGACTATTCAACTGCTGCAAAAATAACAGCAGAACGGCTTTTTGATATTTATATTTTAGATGGCGATTTTCCTACTGCAATCAATGGCAGGCACTTTGCTGAAGTTGATCTTTGTGTTCGTATGATGCAGATGGGCGCATATGAAGAGAGGTATCAGGTTCGAGAGATATCAATAGACGAAAATACCGGAAATAATTTCGTTCCTTTTTATTATCATTGTCTTTCAAATAAGCCTGGCGCCAAAGTAATTTTTTCTGCATCAACTCTTGCAGCTTCATTTGCACATCTTATGCACGTTCCTTTTTATCTTAAAGGAAATCATACTCCTGATGCTGTTCGTCAGCTTGTTTCTCACAATCAGGACTTTCTTGAATCTGGTTTTGACAAAAGAATACAGGATATTATACGAGAAAATCGCACTTCTGATACGCCTCTTCCATTAGAAGAGTGGGAATGCGGGGGAACTCCAGCATTTGTTGGAAAATATCTTTTGTCCCATATTCAACCAAACCTTTAAAAGACAACCTCTATTTTTACTCCTTCATGAAGACATTATTCCTCGAAGCGCGCGTCGCGATGGAGATTGCGCTCTCTGACGAGCAGATTAAACAATTGCCGAAAGAAGTAGGGTTATTTACGACGATTCAATTCATTGACTCTATTCAATTCATTGACTCTATTCATGGTGTTTTGCAGCAATTAAAGGACGCGGGCATTACAGTCCACCTTTTGAAAGGCAAACACACCCAGCGTGCTGGACAGATTCTAGGTTGCGAATATCTTGATTATCCCGCTCCCGCGTTTTTGTATATCGGCGATGGTCAGTTTCATCCGCAAGCGATCGCGATAAAAAATCAAAAACCCATTTACTGCTATAATCCTTACACAAAGCAGATGGTTCTTTTTGATCGCAAGGATATTGATGCGGTTGTCAAGCAACATAAAATTGCTATCATGAAATTTCTCGAAGCAGATAACATTGGTGTTTTGATCTCGACAAAACCAGGACAACAGTTTATGAAACGCTGTTTATTGTTTAAGGGAAAATGCGAAGCAAAAGGAAAAAAAGTCTATCTCTTGTTATCCAACACTGTTGACTTTATGCAGATGAATAATTTTCCGTTTGTCCAGTGCTGGGTGAATAGCGCATGCCCGCGCATCGGGATTGATGATAAAAATAAAGTAGACAAACCCATGGTTAATTTGGAAGATGTCTTTGAGATGGTTTGAAAACAATGGCAATAATTAGAATTAAAGGATATGATCTCAATACTCCTACTATTCGCGATTCGTATGACAGGCGAGCAGTGCAGTACAAAAACAATATTATTTTGACACTTAAAAAACTTGGTCTTACAGAAGATGATATTGATATTCCACAAGATGTCAGCGCGTTCAAGAACGCGCCTGCGTCTGCGACGTGGTATATGGATGGTCGTCGTTTATACTACAGCTACAAAATCGCGAACAAATATGTGGAAAACCTTTATATTGTTTTCAAAGTCATTGAACTTGAAGTTAATGCCTACCTTTCTGGACACAAAACACTTGAAGAATTCTTCAGCTCTTTTTCAGAAGAAGATGATGTCGAAGAGGAACGTAAACAAGCACGTCTTACTTTAGGTGTTGATCCTACTGAGACGAACATGGACATCATCAACGCAAAGTATAAGGAGCTTGCCAAGAAAAATCATCCTGACATGGATGGTGGCGATACAGAGAAATTCAAAGCGATCAACCGCGCGCATAAAATGCTGAAAAGAGAGTTGCAGTGAAATTATTAGAAGCATTTAAAAATAAACACTCCAATCTATACAATATTAGGGTCTTTTTAACTACTTGTTGATTAATTATTCAACACGTTTGTTATTCTGTCCCTGAAATTAGAAATGAACAAAACAAGGAGCTAAACAACATGAAAGGAACTATAAAATTTTTTAATGAAGCAAAAGGCTTTGGCTTTATTACTGCTGAAGATGGAACACAAGTTTTTGTCCACAAATCAGCACTCGCAGAAGGTGTCACTTTACGCGAAAATGATTCTGTTACCTTCGATGTAGAACAAGGAGATAGGGGATCAAAAGCAGTTAATGTGAAGAAAGAGTAATTATATTTTTTTCTTCTCTTATTTTTTTAATTTTGATTTCTTTCAATTCCTTCCCAAACATTTAAAATCATCTTCATATTTATTACCCTATGCTCCTCAAAAACTGCAGATTTGTCGTCACGCAAAATGAAAAAAGAGACATTCTTGAACATGTTGATATTCTCATAGAAAGGAATAAGATAACGAAAATTGGCAAACATTTGAAAACAAAGGGAAGAAACAAAATAAAAGGAAAGACAATCGATTGTTCTGACAAGATTGTTATGCCTGGATTAATCAACACGCACACGCACATAGGAATGCATTCTTTGCGCGGCATTTGCGATGATGAAGAACTTCCCGCATGGCTTGATAAAGTCGTTGCTGCTGAAAAGAAATTCACTCCAAAACAGATTCAACAAAACGCAGAAAGCGCATGCAAAGAAATGCTGCTTTCAGGAACAACAACATTCGTTGAAATGTATACTCCTATTGCACCTGTGCTTGCTGGGGTGAAAAAACACTCTCTTCGCGCAGTTCTTTGTCCAGTGATTTATGGATTTTTAGGAAACGCGAAAGAACAGCTTGCTGCTGCAAAGAAGCTGATTGATGACTTTTCTCATCCTCTTATTACTCTTGGCTTAGGCGCTCACTCCATCTATACTTGTGATGAACAGACCTTGAAGGACCTCAAATATTATTGTCATCGAAAGAATCTTCTAACTCCTATCCACCTCGCAGAAACGAGAGAAGAACGATTTGATTGTTTTGACAAACACAAAAAACTTCCTGCGGAATATCTCGCGTCTCTTGGCTTTTTAAATGAAAAAACACTTCTTGTGCACAGCATCTGGCTGACAAAAGGAGAAGTTCGTATTATCGCCCAGCACAAATCTGCTGTTGCACATTGTCCTGTTTCAAATATGAAACTTTCTTCTGGTGGCGTTACTCCACTCATGGAAATGTTTGAAGAAGGGGTTGTTGTTGGTTTAGGAACAGATTCTGTCGCGTCAAACAATTCTATGGACATGTTCAAAGAAATGATGATCTGCGGATTATTGCATAAACAACATCGCTGGGACCCAAAAGCTGCTCCTGTGCAAAAGTTGCTTGATATGGCAACGATTGACGGCGCTGCCGCGATTGGTATGCGTCATGAGATTGGTTCTCTTGAAGTTGGGAAGAAGGCAGACATTATCTGCCTTGATGTTGCTGAAAATCATTGGCCTCTTTCGCAGGAGAATGTTCTTTCTCATTTAGTTTATTCTACTACTGGTAGAAATGTTTCTACTGTTGTTGTTGATGGAAAAGTTGTGGTGAAGAATAAAGAAGTCCAATAACTATGAAAAATCGGCGCAAAACCTTGCATTTTAGTGCGAGGATGTAGCGCAGAGATTCCGTAAGCGCCGATTTTACATCCCACGGAAACGCCACCATTAGTTTGCGAGCCGTAAAACCCATGCCTAAAGGCATGGGATAACACAGATTCCTAAAAAAAGAATCTGTGGAATTGTGGACAAGTCCACAATAGACAAGCATAATGTAAGTGGCGTTTCCGTGTTATGCAGCTCTTCTTAACAGTTCATCAAGGTGTTGTGGGTTTCCATTAAACTCTTCGTGCATAATTCTTCCTATATCTTCTTTTGAAAATGCAGGTTTGTATCCTCGTCTACTTGCCAGCGCATCGTAGAAATCCGCAAGCGCAACTGCTTCGACAAGTTCATCTTCTCCTCTTCTTTTGTGTCGTGGATATGATGCTCTTGTTTTATATTCGTGGTGTCCTACTGCAGCATGATACGCTGCTTCATCTCTTGTATACTCATCTAAAATCTGAAGTCCAAGGAGAGGGTGCCTATTCATTTTCGCTCTTTCTTTTTCATCGAGCTTTCCTGGCTTTGCTAGTATTTCAATAGGAGTTAATAATTTTCCCGCATCATGATATACTCCCGCAGCTCCCCAGCGTAATGCTTCGTTGATAGTATCTTGATTTATGACCACTAAGCCACTTTCTGTAGCCATATATCCTTGTACATACATGTCCAGGGTATATAATCCCACTCTTTTGCTATGAAGCGCGGTCTCTCTATGGTGTACCTCCATCGCTCCAAGAAAATCCTGCACTGCTGTGTCTTCAAGAATCATAGAAAAAAGCATCTTTGTTGTCGGCTGCACAACGTAGACCATAATAGAACGTTATGAAATTATCTATTTAAGTTTAATGACACAATTCCTTAAGGATATATAAGGAATTGGACAACCAAAACTTTAAATAGGTGTTTGGATGGAAAGAACCTATGCCCAAAGAATACAAACAAGTGATCATCGTTCGCGATGATCTGAAACTTCCGAAAGGAAAACTTGCCGCGCAAGTTGGTCACGCGTGTGTTGAAGCAGTGCTTCGTTCAGATAAAGAGATGGTGAAGTCTTGGCGCTCAGAAGGGATGAAAAAAATAGTTCTCAAAGTCAAAGACTTGAAAGAGATGAAAAAATATATGCAGCTCGCGAAAGACGCGGACATTGTGACTGCGCTGATTACTGACGCTGGACACACTGTTGTTGCTCCTGGCACAGAAACCTGCTGCGCATTGGGTCCTGCTGATGAACAGGACATTGATGTGATTACTGCTGAATTGAAGATGTTGTGATTGGTTTTTTGATTTTTTTAATATTCTTTTTGTTCTTGATTTTTCATTATGCTCTATTAAAAATATAACAAAACCCCATTGCTGCGGCAATGGGTCCCCCTGACAGTAAAAGGTCTTCTAGTGCGTGTATCCTTTTTTGCTGCTGAGCAACTGTTTGCTTTATTGTTGTTTGAGTCGCCTTGCTGTCCTTGTGAATCCCTATGTCTTTTTTATAATTATTCTCCCTAAAGATACTGCTGAGTACTAAACTTTCTGCAGAAAATCGAACAAATTCTTTCGGTATATCCGAAAAAAACAGGTGAAAAAACAGAAATACCGAAACTTATTCGCTTTATCCGAAAATCCTTCGGACCATCCGTAAGATTTTCGGAAAACTCGTCGGAAGTTCCTTTAATAAGTTCGTTCTAGTATATTTGCAAGGGAGGCAAGCAGTGCACGCATTGCGATGTCTGTGGTGGACAGTCCTCCCTCATTTTTTTAAAACAAAAAGGTGAGAATTTATGGAACAAAAAATGGGAAAAGTACTTTTGCCTCTGGCATTTATTGTAGGAAGCTGCGCGACCGTTGGCTACACTACTGCGTTTGGAAAGCCACAAGAAGACACGCGCGTTGAAACTGTTTCTCAATTAGAAGCAATGACCGCTGCTGGCGATTTTTCTACGATCGCCGCATATGCGCATCAACAAATTGATCAGCATCCCGATCGCTACATGAATGAATTGTATGATGGCGCTCGCGTTGCGTTAAAGCATGCGCCTAACGGGGTGTATGAACTTGCGATTGACCAATACGCGGAAGATGTGCATGAATACATGGAAACACGAATTTATACGATGCAACAGATACAGAAGAACGGCGGTTTTGCTTTTGGGTATGATGTGAACTATGATGAGTAGGGATTATGATGACAAAATGTATTTATAGGAGGTGAGGTACAATGATTTTTATGATACTTTTTTGGTTTGTGATCCTGTTGTTGATACTGCTTGCATTACTCAACAGGGTTTGTAACAATCGTTTTTCAGGACTTTTTGGTTTCCTTGTTGTTTTTCAGGCAGTTCTTTTCTTTTTGGCATTAGTAACTAATGACCCTGTGCTTCCTTCATCGTGGGGTATTGATCCTTGGTGGGAATGGACTTTTGAAGGACTTGTTGCTGCATTTGCTGTTTGGAAAGCATATCTTGATCCATTAAAGAGAAAAGTCTATTCTCTTGATAGAGAGATGGGCGAAGTCAAAACAGATATATCATCTATGAAAACAGATATTGCTTCCATGAAAAATAAAATAGAATGTCTCCCAAGGCTTGAGGCAGATATGGCTTTTATCAAAGAAAAGATCTTATCAAGGTGAGTGTATGGAACTTATGGCTTTATTTTGGGTAATTGTGTTAGTATGCATTCTTCTTTATTATGTACGGAAATATTTTATTCCTAAGCTCCCTCTTGATACCATATTTCCTTACTTGTATATGTTTAATCTCGCACTTTTACTAGCAGACATAGCAACGCACTAATTTTCACTCACCAGTCATAAAACTCACAACCTTTAAAAAGCATGTTTGGTTTCTTTGCTCCATGGCTTGGGGTTTATTTAAGGGGCATGTATTGATCTATTTGGTTGTTGTTTCAGCTGTCGCTCTTGGCTGGATTGGACACTCCTTATATCTTGATTTTTCTGCTTCTTCGGACGAAAATGTTATTGTTCCTGGGCAGGATGGTGTTCTTGAAAAAGTCAATAATTTTCTGACTTTTTCTTCTTCAGAGATTATGTCTCCTAATGATCATATTACTGAAGAACAGATTCGTGTCTATGATGATCGTGTTGTGCTTGACGTTGATGACCCTGTTTGGAGCAGTTTTACAGACACGAATTCCATGGATCCTTTGCTTGATGTTGGCGCGAATGGGATTGAAATTAAACCAGATTCTGAAGAGGACATTCATGTTGGTGATGTGATCAGCTATAGGTCTGGAAATGGGGTCGTGATTCATCGCGTTATCGCGATTGAGAACGATGAATTTGGTGTTTATTATGTGGTGAAAGGTGACAATAATCCAATTCCTGACAAAGAAAAAGTTCGCTTTGACGATGTGCAGGGAATATTGGTTGCAGTGGTGTATTAAATTTACTTCTGCAATTCCATAATTTTCTTCTTCACATCATCTGTATGCCTAGTCACGCTGACTTTCTCCCACACAAAGGCAATCTTTCCTTCTGGATTAATTAAGAGCCTATCCCATTAGATTGACCTCCATGTAATTATTCCACATGCGAGATGCAATAAGCCTATGTAAGCATCTGGTCTTTTAGACCAACGAATCAATAACCCTCTAAATCGGTTGAACCAACTATGTGTACGTTCAACAACCCATCTACGTGCTTTTTTTCTTGCAGATTTTTTGATATCTTTCGCCTCTTCTCCACG
>JACRPI010000043.1 GCA_016214075.1 Candidatus Woesearchaeota archaeon | reverse complement strand
TTTTCCTAACTTATTTTTTCTATAACCTTTTTTAGCAATATCACTGGATTTACAGTTCAAACATTGAATGTCCATAAAAATCACCAAAACAACCTAAGAATTAACTAATATATATAGATGACGCTAAATAGACAATGTCTTCAAAAGGGAAAGAATAAAACATATAATCTGAGCATTTATGCCTACAAGTGATCCTTATGAAAAACGAAAAAAAGACAAAAAAAATGCTTTCGCAAGCTCCTGTTACTATTGTTATTCCTACCCATACTGCTCCCGTTGATGCTGTTGTTGCAGCAATCAAGAAACAGAAATACTCTGGGAAAGTCACTATTATTGTGATGGACGATGGTTCACTCGATCGCTCTTCTGAAATGCCTAAAGGCATTGTTTATATTCACAATGAAAAAAACCTTGGACTTGCTCGCAATATGAATAAAGGACTTCTTCTTGCGAAAACAGAATTTGTCATAACGCTTCATCAGGATTGTATTCCTCAAGGAGAAGATTGGCTTGCTCATGCGATGAAACCAATGGTTGATAGCTCTGTTGTTCTCTCCTCTTCTCAGCAACTTGTTCCCAAAGAAGTTTGGGAGACTTTTTCTTTCTGGCACAAAGTTTTTTCTGTTCCTGAACTTCGTCTTCAAAAAACTGTTCACGAACACGCTACTGTGTATCGTCTCTCTCTCTTGAAAAAATGTGGACTCTTTGATGGAGAAACCTACAAAACTGCTGGCGAAGATACAGACCTTTTCATGAAATTACGAGATTATGGCCAGCTTGTTGTTAATGAGGGACTTGTTGCGCACATTCACGCGCCACATAATGATTCTCTTTGGAAATTCATACAGAAAGTCTTCATGCGCGATAATGAAGCAATGGGTGTGCTTCACCGAAAGTATGGTCCTGCAATGGGATTTCAATATATGTACGATCTTTTGAAGACTGTTCTTTTCTTCTTTTTTGTTATCTTTTTGTATTATAATGTCTGGGTCAGTTTGTTTCTTTTTTTATGTATTGTCTTTCTTGCAAATATTACGCATCTGTCTTTGCCGAAATATATTCAAGATATTCGTTTGCTCTTTGTTCCTTTTGTTTATACTGCTGTTTGGTTTATCACTTTATTCTCAATGTGGAAGGGTTTTGTTACGGGAAAACAAGGGTGGTTTAATAACTAGAAGTGTGGATTTCCTTTAACTCCATCCATCTGGAAGATTTTTTCTGATCTCTATATTGGTAAACTCTTTTGTTTTTCTTGTTCCTGTATTTTTTGTCCACGCAATTGTTCTTTCCATTCCTTCATCGAGTGGAACTTCTGTTTCATATCCAAGAATTTTCTTAATTTTTGCATGATCTGCGTGCGCGTGCTTTACTTCTTTTCTTTCTTTCAAATGAACAATATTTACTGGTGCTCCTAGTTTCTTTGCAACAATGGTTGCTAAATTGTTTACTGAAGTTACTTCATCAGCGCCAATGTTAAAGGAATCATTATATGCTTCAGGGACTTCTACTGCATGCGCAATTATTCTTGCAACATCTTTCACATAACTAAAACTTCGTGTTTGCTCTCCATCGCCAAATATCGTGATTGGTTTGTTCTGGAGCACTTGGTTAATGAAAATTGTGACGACATTTCTGTACTTATCTTCCATGTTTTGTCGCTCTCCATAGACATTATGTGGTTTGAAAATAATGTAATTCATCCCAAACATCTTGTTCGCAGCTTTCAGATCCAATTCAATTGTTAATTTCGCAATGCCATACGGATCGCATGGTTTTGGATGATCATCCTCTTTCATAGGAGAAGGAATTTCTCCGTACGCTGCTATTGACGACGTAAACACAAAACATTTCACATTATGGATGATCGCAGCATTGATGAGATTAATACTTCCCACTACATTATTTTCATAGTTATAGTTTCTGATAAAGTGACTGAGATTTTCTGCTGCATACGCTGCTAAATGAAAGACATACTCTATCTGATGTTTTGTAAAAATTTCTTGGATGATATTTTTGTTTGTGATTGATCCTTGGACAAACACTGCTTGTGGGTTCACATTTTCTTTAAACCCACCAGAAAGATCATCTAAGACTATAACTTTGTATCCACTTTTTACGAGAAAATCAACAACGTGGCTTCCAATAAAACCAGCTCCACCTGTAACAAGAACAGTTGTCATATTTTATGTGAATCTTGTTCCTTTTATAACTTTTTCTAGAATTTATATGATACTCGGTAATTTTTTGCTCAATAACTTTTATAAACGTTTTAGCATTTTCTCTCTAATGAGGGAACATGCGAATACTTATTATTGGTGCAGGCGGCTTTATTGGAAATGAGCTTTATGCTGCATTTCATGGTCATAAAGTCTTTGGAACATATTGCAAAACTGCTGTTTCCGGAATGACCAAACTTGATATTACTGATAAAGAAGAAGTGGAACGAGTATTGGAAACTATGCAGCCAGATGTAATTCTTCAGCCTGCTGCACAGCCATGGGTTGATTTTTGTGAGCAGCATCCTAAAGAATCTGAGAAAATTAATTTTAATGGAGCGCAGCATGTTATTGATTGGTGTCGTAATAATCAAAGATATTATCTTTTTCTTTCCACGGATTATGTCTTTGATGGGAAAAATGGTCCATATCAAGAAGATGCTTCGACACATCCATTAAATGTTTATGGAATGCATAAACTGCAGATAGAACAGGAAATTCTGCGAAAATTACCTTCTCTTGGCTGCATTGCGCGAACAACGACAGTGTATGGCTGGGAAGTTGCTGGAAAGAATTTTGTCGCGAAATTTATCAAAACACTCGAAGAAGGAAAAGAAAGTTCTGTTGTTTGTGATCAATATGCGACCCCTACATTTGTTTCTGATCTTGCTCGCGCTCTTGTTCTGTTAACAGAAGCAAAGAAAACTGGAGTGTATCACACTGCTGGTCCAGAATATATGTCTAGACTTGAGTTTGCGGAGAAGATCGCACTTGTTTTTGGGTTGGATAAACATTTGATCACGTCTATTAGTACAGAAGCATTGAAGCAACCTGCAGATCGTCCACGAAAAGGAGGATTAGTTTGTACAAAGATTGAAACGGAACTTGGCATGGTGTTCAAAGCTCCGTTTGCGGCGTTGGAAGAAATGAAAATGACGCGATCTCAGAGAAATAAACTGCTTTGAAATACTGAAGTTTTCCACCAATCTTCAGCGAAGTGAGCATGCCATCTGGTTTTTGACGTGGTTGTTTGTCGCTTTTGACAAAAGAATTGTTCTTTTTTGTCTTTCTCATTTTAGTTTTTCTTTTCAGTCTAGAACATCCATTAGATAATACTTGGCCTGTTTGCGGTAATAGTTTAGTCCGTCTTTATCATGAAAAAAAGAGATATCATGATGAAGCAGCATTCAGAAAACTTTCCCGCTTTCAGTATAATTATTGTGGTTCCATTCCTAACAGCTAAACACCCACCCGATCTCAATTCCTTTATTCATATACGCTTTCTTTTCTTCGCATGCTGTTATAATGTTCCAAAGGCGTCCTTCTTTATTGATAAAAGGGATATCCACAACCACTATTGTTCCGCCAGTCTTTGTCATTGCTTCAAACCAGTCTAATCTCTCATCTGTATTCTGGATTGTATCCAAACTATAGAATGTTTCATAGTCATCTTGTAGATACCAAATAATGCTCACATCTTTGATCACATAGATTGGCTCTTTTGCTTTTTCTTCTTTTAGATCGTGGATTATGTTTTGCGTCACTTCTTCATAATTTGGACTTGTTCCATGCCATAAATACTCTTCTGCAACAAAGAGATTATATCCTATTCCAAGCGCGAGTAAAACAATGATCCCTGTTTTTTGCCATCCTGCTTTTATTGCGATCATGGCGAAAATGCTTAACATATATGCAAGAAAAACGATATTCGTGTTGATGACGAACCCACTATTTCCTGTTTCTGATACCAATCCAACATCTATTCCTTTCCCACTTTTTATGGAGGCAAGCATCTTTTCCTGCTCTTCATAAGAGATAGTATTTCTTTCAACATTCATAAATGCAAATCCTATTAAAAAAATGATACTTATGACACTTATAATGAGATACTCTTTTCTTTTTAATTCAAACGCTGCGATGTATTTCGCCGCTATAATTGCCAGGAAAGGAATAATAATCAACAGATATCGAACCTTTTCTGTTGCCTGATTAATGACTAAAATAAAAAATGAAACCATAAATACTACATACAACACTTCAAATTCCGAAAGGCTCTTTTTTCCTTCCTTCATTACATACAGCGGAAAAAACAGCAGTAATAACGGCGACGCGAACAGCGCAATTTTGAAAAGACCATATATCATGTGATACATTGTTGGTGTTGTATACGTTTCTTTTACTATACTGCCCAGCAGTGTCTTTATTGCTCCAAGATTATTCCAAAAGAAATCAATGCTCACAAAGAGAGTTCCCACAATTATTGCGCCTATTACGATACAGCTCATCTTCTTCACAATCTCTTTCCATCCCATCTTATTTGTAAGTAAATAGAGTACAAAAAGCGGAAGGAGCAGGACTGCAAACTCTTTTGCGAGAATAGCTCCTCCTAATAACAGTCCAGTTATTATGTCCTTCTTTCCTTCTAAAAAATAAAAAGAAGTGAGTGCGATCATAAAAGTTACAAGTCCTCCTTCAGCTGCGATATTTGTCAATGAACCATAGATATGCCAGCATGATATACCCATGATGAACGCTGTCCATAACGCCACTTTCTCCCCATATCTTCTTTTTGCAAAGAAATACGTGATCAGTATTGTTCCTATCGCAAAGATAAACGTAGGGAACCGTAACGTCCATTCACTTATTCCTAAAAGACTTGTAACTCCAATTATTATAAGATTTCCTAACGGGAGATGGACATTATTTGTTGAGAAATATTCTTTATTTTCTGCAATCCCCGCAAAGATAGTATCATCCTGATATAATGGTTTGTTTAGGCCAGACGCACGCACTCCTATTGCAATGCATAAAATGATCAGAATTATTATTATTTTTTTGTTCATTTTTCCTTTAGTGATTTGTATAATTCTTTTATCTCTCCAATTATTTCTTTAATTACTGGTATTCTTGGAAAATTGAGCGCAGACGCAAACCTTGTTTGACCAGCTGTTCTTGGATAGTGCGTTACCCCTACCTGCTTTACCTTGAACCCTGCTCTTTTTGCTTTTATAATCATCTCTGCAGTCATTAATCCTGTTTGTGATTTGATTTCTATCGCATCAATCACTTTTTTCTTCACTAACCGAAACGCGCAATCAAGATCTCGTTCTTTTATATTAAATATTTGTCTTAACATAAAATTATATATTTTGGAGGAAATAATTCTTCCAAACGGATCCTGTCTTTTTATTCTGTATCCTGCTATGATGTCAAACTCCTCATAATATGGGAAGAATTTGCTAATCTCTTCAAAATTAAACTGATTGTCAGAATCACAATAAAACACTGCGCTGTACATTGCTTTTTTGAATCCGATAATGTATGCTGTTCCTACCCCTTTTTGTTCTTTTGGTTGTATAATCAGCTTGATCCGTTTATCTTTTTTTCCGTATTCTTTCACTATTTCCGCAGTTCTATCTGTTGATCCTTCATAGACAATAACGAGAATTTCCCATTTTTTTACATTCTTCTCTAGAACTTTCTTTGCAGACTCTATACATCGTTGTATATTTTCTTCTTCATTATATGCAGGAAAAAAAATGCTTAGTTCATTCATGTTTCTTTGCTCAGGCATGAGGATAAGAGCTTCTGCTTATTTAAATAGGTTGCTCCATTTTTTGCTTTCATCGTTCTTCATTCGGCGATAGTTTTATAAAGCTCCCCCTGTTGCTCCTTTTTGGTGTTATTGGTGCGGGAAATAGTTCATACAGATTGTCTCTACTTTAATGGCTACAAACCTTGTTCTCCACATAAAACTACAGGCACGCACTGTTTTAACTGCTCCGAATATCAACGATTTACACACACTATTCTCATTGTAAAACTTGGCAGAGCAGGTGAAGTAATCCGAAACACTCCTCTTTTGCATCGCCTTCGACAGGAGTATCCCCATGCAAAGATTTCTTGGCTTACTGAATATCCCTCTCTTGTTCCAAAAAACTATGTTGATGAAATCATTCCCTATTCTTTAAACACTATTTTCTGCTTATTTGGCCGTTCTTTTGATATTGTATACAGTCTTGATAAGGATATTGCAATATGTTCTTTAGTTATGAATATTCCTGCAAAAATAAAAAAAGGATTTGGTGCTCAGCATGGAGCAATTATTCCATTAGATGATGATGCGTATGATAAATGGATGACTGGTATTTTTGATGATCTTATGAAACAAAATAAGAGACATTATGTTGAAGAAATTTTTGAAATTTGCGGCTATACTTGGAATGGAGAGGAATATATCCTTCCTCATTATACTGTGCCTTCTGTCTCATTACCAAATAACAAGCCAATCATTGGTGTTAATACAGGTGCAGGAGACACATGGGTTACTCGTGTTTTGACAGAACAAAAACTTAAAGTTCTTATCCAGGACCTCATGACGCAGGGGTATTTTGTTGTTCTCCTTGGTGGTGAAGCAGAGGATAAAATGAACACAACACTTGCACATGCAACTGGTGCTTCTTACTTTGGCACATTCTCTATTCTTGACTTTATAGGTCTTATGAATAAATGTGATCTTATTATTACTTCTGTTACTTTTGCACTTCACGTTGCAATTGGCCTCCAAAAGAAAATTCTTTTACTCAACAACATTTTTCCTACCAATGAATTTTATTTATACGGTCTTGGTACTATTTTAGAGCCTTCTGTTTCGTGTAAATATTGCTATAAAGCAAAATTTGATGCTAATTGCGAAACATTCAATTGCCTAGACACAATTTCTAATGAAGAAATTATTACTGCGGTTGCTGCATTACTTACTCCACCAAAACAACTTTCCGCTACAACATAACGAGGGATAAACTATGAAAGCATTAATTACAGGAATTACTGGATTTGTCGGAAGTCATCTTGCTGAATTTTTGCTTAAGCAAGGAGATACTGTCTATGGAACATACCGCTGGCGTAGCCCGCGCGATAACATACGACAAATAATGGATAAAATCGCTCTTATTGAATGCGATCTCACTGACTTTCAGTCCTGCGCTCGTATGATGGATATTGTCAAACCAGATGTTATTTATCATCTTGCTGCGCAATCATATGTTCCCGCAAGCTTTCATAGTCCAAGGGCAACGATTGAAGCGAATATTATTGGAACACTCCATCTTTTGGAGGCTGTTCGCACCGCAAAAATAAATCCTATTATTCATATTTGTAGTTCTTCTGAAGTTTATGGTCAAGTTCTCGAGGATGAAGTGCCTATTACTGAGAAAAATCCTTTCCGTCCTGCAAGCCCTTATGCAGTGAGCAAAGTTGGAGAAGACATGCTTGCACTTCAATATTTTCTTTCCTACGGTTTGAAAACTATTCGCACTCGAATGTTTACACATACTGGTCCACGACGCGGAGAGGTTTTTGTCGTTGCTGCATTTGCAAAACAGATTGCTCGAATTGAAAAAGGATTGCAAGAACCAATTATTTATGTGGGTAATCTTGATTCTGTGCGGACGTTTGCTGATGTTCGCGATACTGTTCGCGCATATTGGCTTCTTACCAAACACTGTACTCCAGGAGATGTCTATAATATAGGAGGAGAAACTACTATGACTGTGGGAGAGATGCTCCAAAAACTTCTTGCATTGTCTTCACATAAAGATGCAATAAAGATTCAGGTTGATCCAAAACTTCTTCGACCATCGGATGTGACGCTTCAAATTCCTTCTTTTGACAAATTCAAGAAGGCAACTGGTTGGAAACCAGAAATTCCTTTTGAGCAGACATTGGAGGATACATTAAACTACTGGCGCTCTAAACCCAATGAAGAACTTCTGTTAAATAGGCGATCATGATGAATAAAGAAGAATTAATCCTTTTTGAAGATGAAATCAAACTCCTTTATGAACAGGGTAAAATTCGTGCTCCTGTTCATCTTAGTGGTGGAAATGAAGATGCACTTCTTTCTCTTTTCAAACAGATTAAAAAAGATGATTGGGTCTTTTCTACGCACAGAAGCCATTATCACGCACTCCTTCATGGAATTGATAAATCGTGGGTGAAGCAGGAAATTCTTAACGGCAATAGTATTTCCCTTGTTCGCGCGGACCATCATTTTTATTCCTCTGCTATTATGGGCGGGGTTATTCCCATAGCATTGGGTGTTGCTCTCGCCTTAAAACGAAAAGGATCATCACAATCTGTTTGGGTTTTCATAGGAGACATGGCTGCTGAAATGGGTGTTTTTCATGAATCTCTCAAATACGCAGAACGACACGACTTACCAATTACTTATATTATTGAAGATAATGGGATGAGTATTGAAACCCCTACACAAAAAGTTTGGGGGTCTTTTCCACAGAAAAGTAAATGTACACGGTACTCTTACAAAAGAAGCTATCCGCATCACGGCGTAGGAAAATGGGTGTCTTTCTGATGAAATACAAAGAAGAAATTATTCGTGCAATGAACTATCTCGGTGCTCATGAGAAAACTATTTTTCTCGGTCAACAGGTTGAATATGCAGGAAATGCTGTATTCAAAACACTTGCTGATGTTCCTGCAGCAAAAAAAATAGAACTCCCTGTTTTTGAAGAAGTACAAATGGGGATGTCCATTGGCCTTGCACTTGAATGTTTTATTCCGGTTACTATTTATCCTCGCTTTAATTTTCTCCTTCTTGCACTAAACCAACTTGTCAATCATCTTGACAAAATCGAGCATATGTCTCATGGACAAATGAAGCCCCGCGTGATTATCAAAGTGCTTATTGGCAGCGAACGTCCTCTTGACCCCGGGGTTCAACATAAAGGTGATTTTACCGCTGCATTCCTACCCCTTCTCAAAAATGTTGATGTTGTTCGCCTTGATGAACCAGAACAGATATTCCCTGCATATCAACATGCACTTGAACGAACTGATGGCAAGTCAACACTCCTCATTGAATATGGTGATTATTATACAGAAAAATAGTTTTTCAGGAAAAAAAGTTCTTGTGACAGGTGGCACAGGAATGATTGGAAGATATCTTGTAGACTTATTACTAGAACAAGGAGCTCATGTTCGTATTGCTTCGTTAGATGATCCAAGCAGAGCACATCCAAAAGCAGAATTCATGCGCTTGAATTTATTACATCTTGAAAATTGTATGCTCGCGTGCAAAGGTATTGATTATGTTTTTCATTTAGTTGGTGTCAAAGGTTCTCCAGCAATGACAAAAACAAAACCTGCGAGTTTTTTTGTTCCTATTATTCTTTCTAACACAAACATGATGGAAGCAGCGCGTCTTGCAAACGTGCAATGGTATCTCTACACAAGTTCTGTTGGTGTGTATGCTCCTGCTGAGATCTTTTACGAAGATGCTGTTTGGAAAACATTTCCCTCAGAAAATGATAAATTTGCTGGCTGGGCAAAACGAATGGGAGAACTCCAAGCAGAAGCATATGCAATAGAATATGGCATACAGAATATATCCATTGTTCGACCAGCAAATGTTTATGGCCATTATGATAATTTTGATCCTAAAAGCGCAATGGTGATTCCTTCACTCATCAAAAGAGCACTTGATGGTGAAGATCCTTTTACGATATGGGGTGATGGAACACAGATTCGTGATTTTGTTCACGCAAAAGATGTTGCACGAGGAATGTTGTTTGCAGTGGAAAATGGTATTACAGAACCTCTTAATCTTGGTAGTGGCGTTGGTATTGAGATTAAGAAGATTGTGGACATCATTGTTAGTTATTTAGAGAAAAAGCCCCAGGTTATCTGGGACACGACAAAACCATCTGGAGACAAGAAGAGGCTCATGAATATGGAAAGAGCAACACGCTATGGATTTCGCAATATTATTAGCATTGAAGAAGGCATTAAAGATGTCATGGACTGGTATAGGGCGAATAAAGATATTGTTAACAAAAGGTATGATGTCTTTACCAGAAATGAGAAGTGAGCATTGTGAAT
The DNA here is from genome assembly GCA_016214075.1 of Candidatus Woesearchaeota archaeon. NCBI lineage: Archaea > Nanobdellati > Candidatus Woesearchaeota > Candidatus Woesearchaeota archaeon. The sequence continues at coordinate 113,716 of JACRPI010000043.1, read as the reverse complement.
ATTTTTATTACAGGTGCTACAAGTGGTTTTGGACGATATGTTTGTGAAAAAACTAATGGGTTTGGTTTAACGCGCCATAATCATAAAGAATTTTTTGAGCAAGCAAAAAAAGGAATTGATATTCTCTATCACTGTGCTTGGAATAGCGCAAAAGATATTACTCAGGAAGATATTGCTTCATATCTTGACGATACACTTTTTTTGACAGAAAAAATGCTTGACTTGAATCCTTCTTGTTTTGTTTTTCTCTCCAGTGTTGATGTGTATTCAAAAGAAAGTAATGCTCTTCATCAGGAAACAGAATCCATTTCTCTTGATAGAATTAAGATACTTTACGGCCTTGTCAAAGCGATGGCTGAAGCACGTATTCTCGAGCGTGCACAACGTCCTATTATTTTGCGTTGTGTAAGCTTGCTTGGTCCTTATAGTCGAAAAAATACTGTCTTGAAAATCAAAGAAGATCAGCATCCTTCGCTTACTGTTACCCCTGATAGTCAATATAATTTAGTTCTTTACGAAGATGTGTATGCGCTTGTACAGCAGATACTTGCAGGAAATGAATGTGGTATCTATAACGTTGCAGCAGCAACGAACATTTCTGTCAAAGAAATTGCTTCTTTATTTGGGAAAAAACCAACATATGGTTCCTACACCTACAGTGCTGGTTCAGTTGATACGTCGAAAGTACAGTTGCTTTCTCCAGCGTTTCAAAAAACATCAAAAGAAGCACTTGCTACTTATTGTGGGGGATTTGTATGACTGCTCCTAAAAAAAAAATCTTGGTTTGTGGCGCAACTGGTTTTATAGGGAGGAACATTGCAGAGGCGCTTGCAGTATATGAGCACTATGAAGTGCATGGAACCTATTTCGCAAAAAAGCCATGGACAAATCCCAAAGTGGTGATGCACTTTGCTGATCTCACGAAAAAAGAGGATGTCGGACGCATTGTTGCAGGCATGGACATTATTATCCAAGCAGCCGCGACAACCTCTGGAGCAAAAGACATCGTTACAAAACCGTACTATCATGTCACTGATAATGCCCTTATGAATTCTCTCTTATTTTGTGCTGCTCATGAAAAAAGAGTTTCTCACATTATTTTCTTCAGTTGCACAGTTATGTATCAGTCACGCCCTGAACCTCTTCAGGAGACAGATTTCAACGCGAACGATGAAATATACGATAAATATTTTGGTGTTGGTTGGACAAAAGTATATATCGAGAAGATGTGTGAGTTTTATGCTCGATTAGGGACCACAAAGTACACTGTTATTCGACATTCAAACATTTATGGTCCTCATGATAAATTTGATTTAGAAAAATCTCATGTCTTTGGTGCAACAGTTACTAAAGTCCTCACCGCGAAAGACAATAAAATCACTGTTTGGGGTGGTGGTGAAGAAGCGCGAGATCTTCTTTACATCAGTGATCTTGTGGATTTTGTAAAAAAAGCACTAGAAAAACAGCGTTCATCCTTTTCTCTCTACAATGTTGGTGCAGGCTACGCTGTCTCAATTAAAGACCTTATTAAAAAAATTATATTTCATACAGGAAAACACGTGGAAGTTTGTCATGATCTCACCAAGCCAACCATTAAAACAAGCCTTTGTTTGAATTGTACAAAAGCAAAAGAAGAGCTTGGGTGGGTTCCTTTTGTTTCTTTAGATGAGGGAATCCAAAAAACATTAAAATGGTACGCATCTACTTATGGAAATAAAGGTGATGATGATGAGAATTGAATTTGGGGACTTACGACTTGGACAACGTGCTCGTGATAATATTCTCGATTGTCTTGATAAAAATTGGGTGTCTGGTGGTCCTAAAGTTGAACAATTTGAAACGGAATGGGGTGCATTGTTTCATTATAAGTATAATGTTGCGATGAGCTCTGGGACAGATGCAGACATTAATGCGTGTGCTGCCCTCTATGATTTTGGTGCAAAACAAGGCGATGAAATTATTATGCCTGCACTTGCGTTTATTGCACCGGCAAATGCGATTCGAGTTGCAGGATTTACTCCTGTTTTTGTTGATATTGAACGACATACTTTAAACATCAATCCTGCTAAAATAGAAGAAAAAATAACACCACGAACGCGCGCAATTCTTCTTGTCCATACTATGGGAAAACCTTGTGCAATGGATAAAATTATGGAAATTGCAAAGAAGCACAAGCTCTTTGTTATTGAAGACGCTTGCGAAGCTCATGGTGCACAATATAAGAATAAATTTATTGGTCATTGGGGTGATGCTGTAGCATTTAGTTATTATGCTGCTCATCTTGTTTGCTGTGGAGAAGGAGGCATGGTTTCTACAAACAATGAAGCGTTTGCAAAGGTACTCCAGTCTACAAGGTCCCATGGACGAAGAGACGGCGCTTTATACTTTGATCACATTCGCATAGGTTTTAATTCTAAAATGAATGATATGGAAGCATCCATTGGTTTAGATCAGATCGGCTCTTTTTGGCAAACATTCAACAAACGAAAAGAAAATCTTTACTATCTCCTCAAAAAAGTAAAAGACCTTGAGAAATTTGCGTATTTTAATTTGGAAGAGGAACATGATGTTGTTTGTCCTCATGCATTTAGCATAACGCTCAAAGATCCAAAATATAATTGTCAAAAACTTTCTGCGTACTTGGAAGCGAATTCTGTGAAGTGCAAAAGAAACTTCGGATCTATTCCAACACAGCAACAGGCATTTGCGTATCTTAATCATACTCTTGGTTCATTTCCCGAAGCAGAATATGTTGGCGATCATGGAATTCACTTTGGAATCCACCAATGCTTAACCACAGAGGATCTGGACTATGTTTCTGATTTGCTGCACGCATATTTTGCACAGTATGAGTCGTCGTGATTATGATAGAAAAGAACACAAAGATTTATCTCGCAGGTCATAGTGGCATGGTTGGTTCTTCACTTCTTGCACGACTGCAGCGCGAAGGATACACAAATATCATTGTTCTGACTTCACAGGAGCTTAATCTTCTCGATCAACATGCAACAGAAACATTTCTTCTCAAAGAAAAACCAGAGATCGTCATCCTTGCAGCTGCAAAAGTTGGCGGAATTCATGCAAATATGACGTATCCTGCAGATTTTATTTACACAAATCTCCAAATAGAAGCGAATGTTATTCACTTTGCGTCTAAAGCAGGGGTCCAACGGCTTTTATTTTTTGGCGGCTCTTGTATGTTTCCAAAAAATGCTTTGAATCCCATTTCTGAAGAAGCACTGCTTACAGGTCCTGTTGAGGAAACAAATGAAGCATACGCCCTTGCAAAAATTGCAGGTTTTGGATTGTGTACAGCGTACAAAAAACAATATGGCTTAGACACTGTTTGCATTGTTCCTACAAATCTCTATGGACCACATGATACATTTGATCCTCTTCACTCTCATCTTGTTCCAGCATTACTTCAAAAATTTCATGATGCTAAAAAAAATAATGAAAAACACGTTACTTTGTGGGGTTCTGGAGAACCGCTTCGCGATTTTCTTTATGTTGAAGATCTTGTAGATGCTTGCATTTTTTTATTACACAAAAAAGAGATTCCTCTTCTTATTAATGTTGGATCCGGTCATGATATACCTGTCAGAGAAATCGCGCACATTGTCAAAAGTGTGGTTGGGTTTGCAGGTGAAATTCTTTGGGATTCTACAAAACCTGATGGTATCAAAAGAAAACTCCTTGATACAAAAAAAATTACTGCGCTTGGCTGGAAACCAAAAACACCTTTACAAGAAGGTGTTCAGAAAACATATCAATGGTTTCTTACGCATCATTCCTAGCTCCTCTCCTCTTAGTTTCTTCTATACAAAAATTCTCTGAAAATAAGATAAAATAATCCTAACCCATTTTTCAGTGGATCCATCTTCCTTTTGCCGCCCAGGCGCTTTGGTTCATCTCCGGGAATTTCTGTGACCTTTTTCTTATGTTTTGCGCAAACAATACTCAGTTGTGGTTCTAAACCTGCACGATAGGGATCAAGAACGCAAAGCGGTATTACATCTTTTCTAAATGCACGAAAAATGACTAAGCTATCTGTATACTTTGTATGAAAAAAAATGTTTATCATCTTAGTGAACATCCAATTTCCGAAACCTGTCAGCATATCATCATCATCACTTTTTGCTCCTTCAAGATATCTGGAAACAATTACCATGTCATATCCTTCTTTTATTTTTTTTATTAATGTGGGTATTAGTTCTGGCAAGGAGTTTCCATCAGGGCTGAAAAAGACAATATATTCTCCTTTCGCTACTTCAAGTGCTTGTTTGTATGCATTCACCAATCCTTTTTTCTTTTGCTTTATTGTGATATATTCAGGGTGTTTTATCGCATATTCATATGTTCCATCTGTTGACCCCCCATCAATTATGATGATTTCATCTACCCATTTTCTTTGTATTTTAGGCATTATTTCTCTCATTCCGTCTATCTCATTTAATGTAGGGATGATTAGTGATACTTTCATTCTTTGCACTCTCCGTTTATTGCTTTACTGGAACATAAAACAGTATCCAGCCCCCTTCTACATATGTGACCACTATCCAAGTATTTGATGTTGTTTCAGTTTTTAGATATTCTAAACTTCCATTCATCATCTTATAATATTGATATACATCTCTATTTTCATGATCTTGGGCCATATAAAATGGATCCACTATTACATACGCATCTTCAATTTCATTTAAGTTCTTGATCAGGTTGAGATCATAAAAAGAGGTCTTTGTTGGACCGTGATAGCCGTATGGTCCACTAAAATTTTTTGTATATTCAAAATAAAAACTGAGGATTGGAATTTGATCATAGTGCGTTACATATACATCCTTCTCAGGCAAATCTTTCAAAACAAGATAACTCAACTCCTCGCTACTATGATAGTGTTCTCCTTCGAATACATCAGCACTAAAAAATTGAGGTAATCCTAGTTGTAGTGTTGTAATGAATATCATTCCTATAAAAAATAAGATTACCCAAACTTTCGTTGCCTTATTTTCTCTTCTTCGTTCATATTGTTCCAGTAACAGATAACTGAGCAGAATAGTTAGGGGAACAAATATGATGGTGAGATATCTCTGGAGCTTTCCTATAAATGAATATCCTTCCAAAAATAAAAAAGGGATTAAAATCCAGCAGAGCAAATAATCTGTTTCTTTTTCTCTCTTTGTCACATAAAAAAAGAGTATAATGAAAAAAAGTATGAAATAAATGTGAAGCATAGGACTATCTTCGTCAAATGTTTTACTCCAAGGATTCTCTGGAATAAACTTAATCATATATCTTGGATATGCAAGAAGATTTTGTTCACTTGGAAAGTCCCATTTTACTTCAGGCCATGTTTCAAACTGTGTGATCGCATGCATAATTCCTTTTTCCACTTTAATGTTGTAGAAGAAATCTCCTGTTTCACTGTACTGGTACACAAATACTGGAAGCGTGATCAATAAAAATCCCATTCCCATATACATAAACTGAAGAACTATCTTTTTTAGATCGTTTTCTCTTTTTGTGATTGCATTCAACACTTCATACACTATAAGAATGGGAATAACCAACACTGCGAAGATTTTAGTGAAAAATCCTAATGCAACCAATATCCCTGCAAGAAAAAATAGCTTTTTATTCTGCTTTTTTTTTGCAATATAATACAAAAATAGCGCAGTTCCTGTGAATAATGCCATCAATGGATCTGATTCTACCACCGTCGCATTAAATATTTCCATCGGCAAAATTGCCATCAAAAACGCAGCAAGTAATCCTACTTTCTCTGAAAACATTCTTTTCCCTATAAAATACGCAAGCGCTATCGCAAGCAATGAAATGACAAATGTCACCGAAAACAGTACTTCTTCTGAAATGCCAAACAAAGAAGTGACTATTGCATAGAGCACAACTTCTGTGTATCGTATTCCTATGTGAAAATAGATCAGGTTTGGATCATATAATCCTTGCTGTATATTGAACGCTTCTCTCGCAAACTCTGTTGCGATCATTCGCACTCCTTCAGCAGCGTATAATAATCGCAGCACAATTGCCAGAATAAGAATACTTATCAGAATGAGTTGGTTTTTTGATATTGAAATTTTTAAGAAATTTCTTTTCTTCTCTTTATTCTCTTCTTCTATGTTGCTTGTTTCTTTCATTTTTCTTAAGAAAAGAGAGTTCTCTTTCTTTTATAAAGTTTCTTCACAAACTATTTAAACAAACCTTGATTATATATTGCTATGGGAGATGCACTTATTCAAATAAGAACAGGATCAACGAACAGTCATTTTGCCAGAGTCCAAAATAGATCTGTTCGTGTGCTTTTGATCAATACTCCATTCCGTGACATGTATGGGCCTATCAAAATAGCAGCAGGGGTTTATTTTCCTCTCGCGCTTGGTTCTGTTGCCGCGTATTGCTTACAAAAGGGACATGAAGTGAAACTCATCGATCCAGAGCCACAGGGCTATCAGTACAGTGATATGAAAAGAATTGTTGAAGAATATCAGCCAGATATCATTGGGATGACCTGCGCAACGCCGAACTTTAACAACGCGCTTAAAATCGCTGCAATGGCAAAGGAAGTGTGTGGCGCAATGATCACTATTGGTGGCGTTCACGTCAGTTCGTATCCAGAACCTGCACTTCGCGCAGCAGGAAGCGTTGTTGACGCAGTGATTCTTCGTGAAGGGGAAGAACAAATGGAAGAACTTTGCCAGTATCTCTTGGGAAACGTTTCTGATCTTTCCAGCATTAAAGGTATTGCATTCCGAACTCCTGATGGAAAAGTGATCAACAATGGCATTCGTCCGTTTATCGAAGATATGGATTCTTTACCATTTCCTGCATATCATCTTGTTGACCTTAACTTATATAAACCAAATGTGTATAAAGCAAAAGGGACTAAGACTGCGTCTGTGGTGACTTCCCGTGGCTGTCCAGCATTTTGTGTTTTCTGCGCATCGCATAAAACACTTGGGCGAGGATTCCGTGCGCACTCTGCGGAGTATGTTATTCGACTTGTTGAATATCTTGTCAACGAACACAAAGTCGATCACGTCAGCTTTGAAGATGATGTCTTTACCCTTGATCTTGTCCGCTGCAAAAAATTTTGCAATCTCATGATTGAAAAAGGATTAAACAAAAAAGTAAAATGGGCATGCTTCTCTCGCGTTGTTGGCATTGATGAAGAACTTTTCAGCCTTATGAAACAAGCAGGCTGTTACGCAGTTTCCATGGGCTGTGAATCTGGCGATGATTTGATGCTCCAAAACATGAAGAAAGGCACTACTGTGGAGCTCAATAGACGCGCGATTGAATTGTGTCATAAAGTAGGATTACGAAGTATTGCATTCTTTGTCTTTGGAACACCTGGAGAAACAAAAGAGAGTATTGAGCGAACTATTCAGTTTGCACTCACGACAAGACCAACGATGGCATTCTTCAACGTTCTTTCTCCTTATCCTGGTACAGAACTTTTTGATTACAGTTTTACTAAAGAAGAACAGGATAAAATTCAGAACTGGGAGGATTTTGTCTCTATTGGGGTGAATCCGCAGCTTAAACATTCGAATTTGACGCAGGATGAACTTCAGAAAGCTGCTGCGGACGCATTCCGCAGATTTTATTTTAACCCTCGCGGCGTTTACAACGTCATGCGTTCTGTCTCTACTCTCAATGAGTTTAAAGAATTGGGTGTTGGAGCGTATGGACTCTGCCTCCAGATTGGAGAGTGGATGCGTCGCGTGACCCTTACTCGCTTACATTCTTCTGATGAACAAAAAGCTGCTTCTGCAGCTCCTTGATTCTGCATGCGTTATTCGAAACACATAAAAACCATTCCTCTGTTCTTCCTTTTATGGTAAAATACAAAGTCATTTTTGATCGAAATCTTTGCATTGGCGCACTTTCTTGTTTTGGGGTGAATCCGAAACGATTTCAGCTTGCGCAGGACGCAAAAGTTGATCTTGTCGGTGGGACTTTTAACCAAACCACACAAAAATGGGAGCTTATTTTTGATGAAGCAGAATATGAAGCATTTAAAATGAGCGAAGATGTCTGCCCTGTGAAAGATACCATTGTTGTTCAAAAGCTTGAAGATTGAACCAATTTTTTAGTTGAGTACATATATTGTGCAATTATTTTCTGTATACAGTGTTGTTGCATATTCTTGCGTCAGTTCTTTGAAGAGCGCTGTGGTGTGATCATTATAATATTCTTCGTAGCCCAGCATGCTGCCATCTTCATACACGCGAAACAGTACATGTGTGACGCCAAGTTCTTTCAAGCGTTGATACAACGCTTCTCCATCTTTAAGTTGTGGATAATCTACATACGCAGAAAAGACGCCATATCCTGTGATAAACTCTCTTTCAAAATAATATCCTTTATCGTCATTCGCCAAAAAAATAATCGCGTCTTCTGGAAGATTTTCATTTGCCCATTGCGCTGCATAATAATTAAGGGTATCTATTGCTTTATACTCATCTCTGCTTATTATTCCTGCCCACATCTTCACGTCATTTCGGAAAATGACGAAAAAGAAAAAAATGTTGCTGAGAAGAATAAACAGTATACATATTGTTACAATTCTCTTTTTCCTTCTTTTATTCTCATAAACCTTATACACTTTTGTTATTCCTGCTCCTGCAAGAATTGCAAATAGTGGAAGAATATAGAACATGTATCGCATGTCTGGTGCGAGAATAAACCATCCTGTCATGCAGATTACTGCAAGTACGGATAAGAAGACTGTTTTCTCTCTTTCTTCTTTTATTTTTTTCAAAATCCATAAGATCGGAATAAACATAAGATAGAATGGACTAAATCCATAAATTGGACCTGTGAGATTTGGCATAAAAGTTAGCGTGAATGGAATAAAACCATATTGAAGCACTCCTTCTCCTGTATTGTAGTGATCTCGCTGATTTTTCCACCACACTGCTAATTCTTCATTCCAATATTTTCCTTCAAAAATCCCTTCTGCAAACGGATAAACAGGATTGTTGAAGTGCACTGCGTTGAACGTAAACCACGGAAGAAAGAGCAATCCTAAAATACATCCACAAATCAATATTGTTTTCAGCATCTGCATTCCTTTCTCTTCTTGTTTTCTTGCGTGCCATATGTATAGGACGAATAGTGCTCCTATTAATGGTGCTGTACTTATTTTTGCTGTTGCTGCGAACCCCGCGTTTAGTACTGAGAGAAAAAGCCATGCTTTTTTGTTTGTTTGCTTCCATTGCCAAAAACACCCTATCGCACTCAGCGCAAAAATACTTATGGGAATATCCACATACGTTGCAGGAAAATAGACCATTAACACTGGTGTTGTCATGAAAATTAACGCTGCAAGTATTCCTGCTTCTTCAGAAAACATCTTCTTTCCAAACATCCATATCCCAAACACAATGGTGAGATCCACACAAAGTACAAAAACTCTTGAGAGGACGTCACTTTTCACTAATTCTCCGACTACATACAGCATATCAAAAAGATGCGGTAATGCTGCATGATATGTATAATAAATAGGCACCATTGCTTGTTCTCGGACATACACTTTTGCAGTTACGAGATGAAATGAAATTGCGTCCCACTCTGTTTCTGGACTAAGCGCAACGACAAAATAGAAAATCAATAGGAGAAGCATGCAGTACTTTGCAATTGTGTATATTACACTTTCTTTTTTCTTTTCTCTCAACCACGCTGCCGCTTCTTTGAAATATGTAAAGAGTGTTTTGTATTCTGTTACTGCGATCCCTGTTGTGAGTATAAAGAAGATGCTCATGAGAAAAGGTGTATAACTTTTTGCAATCCCCAGTAATAATAACAAGAGTGCAACGACTCCTATTCCAAGACTTACGCTGATGAAAAACTGTTCACCTGTCTCTGTACTTTCTGTCTTTGTCTTTTTTGTCCAGAACTTGAAGATTTTTGTTCCTAGAAGTAGACAATAAATGTAGAAGAGGATTCCTCCACCAGCAGATGCTGCAATCCACGCGATGTTTTCTTTCATTCTTTCTTCATCTCTTCCTTTATCTTTTCTCTATTGTGTTTGCATATATCTTATCATGTCTATTGCGCGTATCACATAATATAAAATAAAAATTCCAACAATCCATGCCATCACGAGAAGTTCTTTGTGTGGAGTTATTTTTCTCTTGAAACTGTACATATATGTTTTTGCAACCCTAAATAACGTCATCTCCATTTTCGTTTCAAAATGTCCTGTTATGACATGAAGTGGTTGCTTCAGCGTTTTGATTGGATGATAGAGTAATTTTGTTATTCCAAACAACAGATATGCTTTTGTTCGCATTTTTTTGTAGAGCTCATAATCTTTTCTCCATCGTGGAGAGAAACTCATCTCTTGCAGTTCTACTTTCTTGTTTTCTCTTGTAATTTCTTCTTTGTACCGTTCATACGTGCTCGCGCCAGGAACTGGCGCCATAATAAACAACGCAACTTCATCACAGCCAGCTTTTGCGAGCGCTTGAATATAGTCGTATGTCATTTCTCTGTCTTTTTCTGTTTCTTCTGGATAGCCGAGAACAAAACATGCCTGCGTGATGACCTGCAATTGATTCATATGCTGCACTAATTCAAGCGCAAGCTTATGATCAAATGGTTTGTTCATCTTCTTTAACATCTCAGGAGAGCCAGATTCAGGAGAAAACGATACAAACGTACAGCCCGCTTTTGCCATTATAGTAAGCGTTTCTTTGTCTACTGTTTCTATTTTTGTTCCAGAACCAATCTTCCATTGCACATTAACATTTCTCCTTAGTATTTCTTCAGAAATTTCTTTCATTCTTGTTTTGTTTATTGTGGGGTTTAGATCTTCTAAATGAAATTCTTCAATGCCAAATTGCTTTATGAGATATTCCATCTCATCTACAACATTCTTTGCGGTGCGTGATCGCCATTTTCTTTCATTTGTTGTCGGAACAACGCAAAATCCGCAGGGATATGGACAGCCTCTTGATGTGAGTAATGGTAGATATTTGTTTTTTGTGAGCGGCGCATGCGCATAGCCAAGCTCCCAATACTTTTCTAATGGAAAGAGATCCCACGCAGGGAATGGCAGCGCATCTAACGTTGGTGTTTGGAGATATTCTTTCTTTTCTTTTTTTGTTATTTCTCCATCAGTATTATTTTTAATTATTATTCCATCTACCTCTGCAAGTGCTTTTTCTTGCTCCTTTTTGTTCTCTCTATTTATTGTCAGGAGTATTTTTTCTACTCGATGTTCTGGTTCTCCAGTTACAATAATGTTTGCTCCTTTTTCAAAGAATTCTTCAAAGACATGTTTGAGTGCATACGCAGAAACTGCTTGCGTATTTTCAATAATCGCGATAGGGATATTCTTCTCTTCTTTTCTTATTTCTTCAATGATATTGAGAATTGCATTATGCTCGATAACTCGTTCTGCTGAAATAACAATGAGATCTGTTTGACTCTTTTTGTTTTCGAGTGCAATCCTTTCTTTAATTTCTTTTGCAGTTATTCCTTGAATAAAATGTCCGTGCTCTTCTGTGACTTTTGTTGGATCTTCTCCAAACGCGTCAATGACTACTACGTCATGTTTTTTCTCTCTAAGAAACGCAGCAACATACGCGACAGTAAACGGCATATACGGTATTCCAGAACCAAAAAAATCTCCTTTCTGGGTTACAATGTTTGGGCTGATCAGAATTGCTTTCATATTCTCTTTGCTTTTTTCCTGTCTTCTTCTCTCTCCTCTTTTATTCTGCTCTCTTTATTGTACTCTCTCATATTTGTTCTCTTTATGCTAATCAATTGTTACATAATTTTCAAATTTCTTTCTTTCTGCTTTCCACGCTGTTTTCTCTTTTCCACTTGCAATAAACGCCGCTGTTGTTGCGCCCATATCTATACAATCAATCGTGCCGACATAATTAAACATTCCTTGTCGTCCAATGCTGAACGCGTTTTCATACTGCTCGATAAATTTCAGAAATTTTTCAACGTTTTCGAGGTAATTGCAGTGGTAAATTGGATAGCCATCTTTCAAGTGTTTGGTAAAGTAGCTGATTGTATTTTCTTCTTTCATGATACCACAGTCTTCGAGCTGTTTGATCGCAATTGCATAAAGTTCTTGATCTGTCATTTTTGCTCGTGGATCATCCTGATCAAACGTCATCTCAACACAAAGCACGGTTTTATCTTCGGGAATCATGTGCTCAGAAAATCCTTTTTGTTCTGAAAGTCTGTTAAATATGTATTTTTTTTCTGGAAAGAAAATCCAGTTTTCTGGAATTAATCGTGCTTTATTTGCTTCAATATATAACAGGATTAATTTTCTGAACTTTAATCCGTTGACTGTTGTTTTTACTTCTTCAGGAACGTTTGAGAAAAGTTCAAGGAATGCGGCCATTGGAATTGTGGAAATGACTCCAGCAACTTCTATTCTTTTCTCTTTACCTCCTTCTTTTACAGTGATTGTCTCTATTCTGTTTTCTTTTGTTTCTATTTTGACAGGAACTGTATTCAGAAGCACATTGTTTCCTTTCTTTTCTACTTCTTCAAGCATTTTTTGCGACATTTCCACTGCTCCTCTTGCAGGATAGAAAAATATTGCTGCGCTGAGTTCTTTCTTGCCTTGATCTCCAAAAAGCATGCGCTTGACCATTTCAATAAGACTTGGAATTGCGACTCTGCTTGCAGCAAGACTTTTATCGAGTTTTGTTGGAATTCCCCACGCTTTCTCAGCGTATGGGCCAAACACAAGATTGTATGTTGCTCTTCCAAATCGATTGACAAGATAATCTTCATAACTTGTATCTTCTTTTTTTCGAAGCATATTGAGAAGTGTTGTTGTTCCATAACTCATGCCACATTTGAGTGCAACTAGTGGTGAGAGGGTTACTGCAAGATCTTTCATGCCAAATGGATAGTTGAGATACTTGTTGCAGAGTCGAATCTTGCTTGTTTTCTTTACTTCAATGATATCATCTTTTAGGAATGCTTTGACTTCTTCAAAAATAGGAAGTTGACTATAGATTTTGTGTGGTCCATAATCGAGAAGATACTCTTTGTACTTGAATGTCGCAGCCATACCGCCAATCATACTGTTTGATTCAAGAACAAGGACTGGAATATCCGCTTCTGCGAGTTTCCACGCTGTTGCAAGCCCTGCAACGCCGCCACCAAGGACAACATATGGTTTTTGCTTTTTTGTTGCTTGCTTTTCTTTTTCGCTCATTGTTTTACCTTCTTCGTTTCTTCTCTATTGCGATGCTCTCTTTTTTTGCGCGATAATATCCCTCTGGCTTGCGTAATACCGGACCTTCATATCTTTTAATCCTACTGCTTTGAGTATCGTAGAAGTTGCCTGAAACGGCGCTTTTATGATTGGATTCTTATTGAGTTTGACAAACATATCGAGCATGTAGACAATTTTCAGTTCTTGCCAGTGCATTTTGTCTGTGACGATTTCGAATCCTGCTTTCTCCAGCATCATGTCCATTGTCTTTGGAGTAAAATAATAGATGTGGTGCGATAACAAGAACCACCAGCGTCTTCCAAAGAGCTTTGCGAAAATGCTGCTGTAATCCGGATAGCTGATAATGATATAGCCATTATTTTTTGTGATTCTGTTTATTTCTTTCAATGTTTTCATGGGATCAGGAACATGCTCTAAGACGTCCCACATGGTGACGTGATCAAAGAAATTATCTTTCCATTTTGCATCTTCTAGTGTTCCTGCTTTTACATTTTCCAAGTTGAACTTTTTTCTTCCATACTCTGCAAGCCACGCGTTTAATTCGCTGCCGTAAGGATCAAAATCACTTTCTTTTGCTACTGCGAGGAAAAATCCTGCTGCGCAGCCGACATCAAGTATTTTTTTCTTTTCATTGCTTGTTTCTTTGTCACTTTCCTTTTTTTGCGTTACTTTTTTTATCCAGTCAATACCTTCCTGAAATGTCTTTTTTCTTCCTTCCTCCTGCGAAACGTATACTTCATCATCTCCCTGTGAACAGGAATCAATGATGATAGTGCTTTTTATTCGCGGATTCGTATAGACAAGCCCGCAGTTTCTGCACTTGACAATCTGATCTGTGGAGAGAATTCCTTTTGCCGCAGAGAACTTATCAGTTAAAGGTATTTCTAGCGGCGTATCAATCTTTTCATAGATTATGTTGTAGTTGTTCTGCCCGCAAAGATTGCAGGGAATGTGCTCTTCTTCTATTTTTTGCTCTTTTTCTTGTTGGTCTTTTTGTGCCATAGTTCTCTTACTCTCTTGGATTTTCTTCCCCTTTAAGAATCTTATTAAACAACAGTCTTCTAGTCAATAAATTTGTATTTGAGAAGCGTCCATAACGCTTCAAAGCCATCTTTCCAGCCGACTTTTTTCCCTTCATCGGGTCTTCTATAATTATAAGAAACAGGAATTTCGACAATCTTAAATCCTTTTTTTGCAATCTTAGCGGTAAACTCAGGACAAAACTCAAATCGTGTGCAGGTTAACGTGATGGAGGTGAGAATTTTTTTCGTAAACACTTTATATCCTGTTGCTTCATCTGTTATCTTCAGACCATACAAGAAGTTTGCTGTTTGTGTGACTGCGGTGTTTGCAAGCATGCTTAGCAGATTGACATGCGGATTTTTGAGATACCTTGATCCATATACTACTTCTGTTTCTCCTTTCAAAATTGGTTCGAGAAGCTGCGGGTATTCTGCTGGGTTCAACTCCAAATCTGCATCTTGAATAATAAAAATATCTCCTGTGCTTTTTTCTAATCCTGTTCGAATTGCGCTTCCTTTCCCTTTGTTTTTTTCATGCGTGATGAGGGTGATTCCTTTTATCTCTTTTAGAACATCACCTGTGCCGTCTTTAGAACCATCATCCACGACGATTATTTCTTTTTTGACATCTGCTTTTTCTAGATCTACTGCTTTTACTCTCTCAATTATCTCCGCAATCGTTCTTTTCTCGTTATACGCAGGAATGATAATGCTTACTTTCTTCATTTTTTCTACTCTTTTTTTCCGTGAGGAATGTTGAGTTCATCATCCTGCACATACGAAATACCGAGCTGCAACGCGATATACGCCTTTTGCAATTCTCTTCCGAGATATGCTGCATGATCTGGTCGTTCGATTATTTTTTCTCTCAGAATTGTTTGATATACTTCGATTGGTGTTTTTCCATATACTTTTACTTCTACTGTATTTCTTTTTCCGCAGAATCCCACTTCAATCATCTTCTTTTCAGGAACAATGCGAATCAAGAAATATCCTTTTTCATCGAGCACAAATTCTTTTCTGTCGTCATATTCTGCTTTGATTTCTCTTATGTCTTCTTTTATTTTTATTGTGGAGTCTACTATCTTTTTATTTGCTGTTTTGTCAATCACATTAATCACATTTGCAGGGCATTTTTCCGCAGCTTCTATAATCTGCGCAGCAGTTTCGTCATCACATTCAACATCCAATGTCTGATAGCCTTTCTCTGTTACTGCACCAAGAAGATCTGCTTTTGTACCTTGCTCTTTGAAAAAAGCAGGCGCTATATTCGTGCAATTAAACGCGCCAATACACTTTCCTTTATGATATTCGATTTTGAGTTTTTTCATAGTATATCTGAGAAGCAGAAGGGTATTTTGCTTTATAAATATGCTCATATAATTTTGCGTAGATTAAAAAATGGTACTGTGCTGTTATCAAGCACCAAATCAATCCCCTATAGCCTTTCCAGATAAGTCCTTTTCGCAGATAAAGCCACGTAAAATATACTCCTGGTTGCAACACCATCATGCAGCAAAGATATAAAATACTTCTTCTTCCTTTCTCCTCATATAATTTTTTTGCTTCGAGCATGGTATATCTATTGTTTTTTTCGATTCGCTCTTCAATGGAGTCATATTTGTCTGCTTCATGTTCTATTTTTCCTTTAAGTCTGCCAATAATTCCTGAAACAGCAACTGTTTCATGAATTATTCCCGCATATCTTACTTTGTCTTTTCTGTAGAGCCTGATAATTGTTGCACTCATAAGATATTTCCCCATAAAATATTCTGTTCGTGTTATTTGGTATGCACTGTTTTGCTCTAGTTTTTGTTTGTTTTTCAGAAGTGCTTGTATTTCTTCTTCAAGCTCTTTCGTGATCAATTCATCAGCATCTATTTCTAAAATCCAAGTATTCGTGCACTTGTCTATTGCAGCTTGCTTTTGTGGACCGTATCCTGCAAACTCTTTCTTGTAGAATTTCTTTGTGAACTTTTTTGCAATGCTTTCTGTTTTATCTGTACTGTAACTGTCGAGCACAATTATCTCGTCTGCCCATGCAACACTTTTTAGACAGCGCTCTATCTTTTCTTCTTCATCTTTTGTGATTATAAACACGGAAATTTTTTGTTTTGTTTCTCCCATTTTTCTGTTCTCGTTGTTTTTCTTTCTACCAAGCTAACCAGTGATTGCCTGTACTATGCCACTCTTATACGGCAGTGTTGCGTCCATTCCTAGCCAAAATCCAATGAACGCTATAACTCCAATTATAATCAGTATGTAATAGTGTCTTTTTTCTTCTTCACTCATCTCTTTATCTTCTTTTATCTTTCTTCCATACCAAAGCAAAGGAAGGAATAGTAATACTACCATCGCCATGAGTTCGACTTTCTTTGTTGCATAACCTTTTTTGAAAAATTCTAATGAATCACCGCCTTCTACACACATCTTGTCAAACGCAAGTCCATTTTGACGAAGCACTGTGGTGATCATATTTGCAGTTTCTTTATCTTTTGTACAGATTTCTTGGTAATTTTGTGAGAAATAGATATACATTTTTTCCAGCATTTCTTGGCAGTCTTGATAATTTTGGAACATAAAATAACTGAAATGCCAACCATCATCAGTCAACCACACATTATTAGGCACCACAATTTGACAGTATTTCTGTATAGTTCCATTATTGACATTACTCAATATTCTTTCTGTTATTGCCCATTCTGGTGGACCAAAGATGATGAGACTGTATGTTCCTCCTTCTATCTTTTCAATTACTTCTTTTTCTTTTTCATTGAGCTCGCTTGATGTTGGATTATAAATCATGTTCTCTCCAAGTAATTCTTGGTATCTTGGAAAACCCCAGACATCTGGATGCGATTCCATATATTTCTTGGTGAGAAAATCTATTTTCTCATATGGAATATTTGATCCAAAAGAAATTATTGTTCTTCTAAACCCCGCAGGATCATCTTCAAGGAGAATTCTTCCTTCTTGTTCTGGAACAACACTATACCCATAATTAATCTGTTTAATGATTGCATCTTTTTCTTGCCATCCTTCTGTTGCTCTATCAATAAAGTTCAACGAATCAAGATAACTCAAATCATCTTTGAAGAGCAACGGACCATAATATAATCCAGGATAGAGGAGTAGAATGAGCATAAGTCCTTGCATTATTTGTTTTTTTGGAGGTGTTGTCCATATTTGTCTTACTCTGAGAAGCATAATAATCGCAAATGGAAAAATAACAGACCAATAGCGCAGACCAGTCACGAACAGAATCCCGAATGCTCTTGCAATCAAGAAAATTGCAATAAGGAACGCAGGACCGCTGAGCAGTGCGTATATTTTTCTCTCTTTCAAAAAAAGGTATGTTCCTAGGATCGCGATAAGCAATACAGGAATATAATTAATGTCCGCCTTCGTGATATCAAATAAAATGAGTTCCTTGAGTGTTTGCGGAATGGATAACGCAATATTCTGATTGGTGAAGACAGACCATGAATAGATCCAGAAATATTTGTAGACTTTTGTTAGGATAACGAAGCCAAGAATAATAGGAAGCAGGATTGCGATGTAGTTCTTTGTTATTTGCATGAGTTCATTGCTTTGCACTTTCAACTTCTTGTTTTCAATGGACCATACTTTCTTTTCATACGTATACCAGAAGAGCAAAAACGCAATTTGCACAATGACATTTATTTTTGAAATCATTGCCGCAAATAGAAAAATACCTGTTATGGAGTATTTCCATTTCCACTCTGTGTGAAACAAGGTGTAATAGCCGAGAAAAAAGAAAAAACTATTTAGGACTGTTTCTATATTGATGATCGTGTTGATATAGAAGAATAATCCAAACAATACTGCGGGCAAGAAAAATTCTTTCTCATCGATCTCTTTTCGTACTGCTTTTAGGAAAACCCAGAGAAATATTGCGGAGATGATTGTTGAAAAGACAATTGCAGCAATCTGCACATATTCTCTTCCGACAAGCGTATCTAAAAATGCAAGAATGTAAAACGGCAGTATTGCCCCTTCACAACGTGGTTGTCCTGTCCATAATGTGCCTTCATGAAAATAATCTGAGCAGATTGTCCATGTTTCTCTATATCCTATCGCGCCAAAATAATCAATTGTTTTGTAGAGAAGAAACCCCATAATGAGTAGTAGAAAGAGTACTTGTATCTTCTTGTTTTTATAGAATGCAGTTGTTTCTGTTTTTTCCTGCTCCATTTTTCTGTTTCTCTTCTTTTATATTTTCATTCTTTCTTCGCATACGTTATCGCAAATGAGCCGTGCTTTTCCCGAAGTGGTTTGATACTGTGTATTGCTCGTTCAATGCTATTGTAGATGTACGCTCCGTAATATAAGGGGAATGGAACAAGCTTCTTGAAGTAGCGCATATCAAACGTCATATTCGCACTCCCTTTCGCGTCAATTTGTGTAAATCCTGCATCTGCGAGTTCTTTTTTGACTTCTTCAGGTTTTATCAGCACTTCATTCTCTGTCTTTTGTTTTTTTACTCCTAGTAATTCCCGATATGTCCAGATGATAAGATTGTAATAATGCGGATCAAACGCAAATATTCTTCCTCCTTTTTTCAGGACACGAAACGCTTCTTTGAAGACTTTTTCTCTGTGTGGGAAGTGATGGAGGACTCCGCCGAAAAAGATAATGTCCGCAGATTCATCTTTCCATGTTGTTTTCTCTATATCCTGCACTTCAAAACGTATATTCTTTTTTTCTTTGTACTTTTCTTTGCACAGTTCTACTGCTTTTTTTGAAATATCCATTCCTGTGACTTGTAAGCCATATTCTTCTAATCGTTCAGAGAATTCTCCTGTGCCACAACCCATGTCGATTGCAATCTCTCCACTTTTTGGCTTTACTTTTTCCTTAAATAATTGGAATATCTGTTTTTGACCATTTGCATTAAACGTTGTCCATGGCGATTCGCTGAGCGCATTGTCAAAGAATTCTTTCTCCGCTTCTTTGTTCTGTGTTTTCTTTTCCATGTTCTCTAAACATTACCTGAAGAATTTTGTCTTGAGGAGGAAAATAGGAATAATGATTCCATCTCTCAATAATTTGACGTTGGAGATTCCTCGCTGTCTTCCTTTGTAATTCACTGGTGTTTCGATAATGGTGTAGCCTTTTTTTGCAGCCATGATCGCGATTTCTGGTTCATAGCCAAAATGATTGCACTGCATGTCAATATCTCTAATAACATCGCTTTTCCACGCCTTAAATCCCGCATTGACATCTGTCAATCGTGTTCCGCAGAGAAAGGAAGTGAATCCTGAAACAACATAGTTTGCAAGTCTTCGCATTCTTGTGAGAGAGCCATCTTCAATTGTGGATCCGTTGACGAATCGTGACGCGAAGACAATGTCTGCTTTTTCCTCGAGAATAGGTTTTATGAGTTCAGGGAGTTCTTCAGGAGGAAACTGCGAGTCTGCATCTACTTGCGCCATGATTGGTTTTGTCGCAGCAGCTATTCCCACTTTAATTGCCTGCCCTTTTCCCTTGTCTTCTTTATTGTGAATTATAATCATGCTTGGATGCTTTTTCTTTTCTTCTTCTGCAATTTCTATTGTTTTGTCAGTGCCACCTTCAACAAGAATCAGTTCACAGTTTGGCATTGTCTTGTATACACGCTGAATTGTTTCTCTGATGTTTCTTTCTTCATTGAATGACGCGATGATGACACTGATTTCTGGAAGCATTTTTGTTTCTTGTTCTGCTTTTTGCTTGTTTTCTTCTTTCATGTGTTTTTCCTTGTTTTTACTTTTATCTTACTTCTTTTTCTCGAGTTCTTTTTTTAACCATGTTACTACTTCGCGCAATCCATCTTCGAATTCCATTTTGGGCTTCCATCCGAGCATTGTCGCGATTTTTGTGGTATCAGGAACTCTACGCTTAATGTCGTATTTGAATCCCTCCACATGTTTGACTTGGAATGCTTCTTTTCTTCCGCAGATCTTCCATATTTTTTCCGCAAGCTCTATCATTTTTGTTTCTTCAGGACTTGCGACGTTAAAATCTTGATTTTCTGCTTTCGGAGAAAGCGCGACTGTAATAATTCCATTCGCGATATCGCTCACATGCGTAAAGCATCGCGTTTGCTCGCCATCACCGAGAATTTCTAATGGGTATTGGCCATTCAGCACTTTTTTTACTATATCTGGAATGACATGCGCGTAGCCGATTTCTTGACCAGGGAATTCATTAATGCCGTACGCGTTAAATGGTCTGCAGATGGAATATGGAAGTTTGTATTCATCCCAAAACGAGTAGCAATACCATTCGCCAATGAGCTTAGAAAAACCATACGCTGAAACTGGTGGCGGGATGAGTTTTGTGTCTTTTTCTTTGCTCGGAAATTCTGTCGCGGATTCAAAGACCATTGATGAGGAGACATACACCATGCGCTTGAGTTTATTCTTTACTGCTGCTTCAAACACAGAAGAATACATCTTATTATTTTCACTCAAGATTGTTGCAGGATATTTATGAAAGTAACCAATACCGCCAATCTTTGCAGCGAGATGAATGCAGATATCTGCTCCCGTAAACGCTTTTTCTGTCGCAAGCTTATCGTTGAGATCCACTTTTCGGAACTCATATCCTTCTTTGATAGAACTTTCTGGCTTGCTCAGATTGTCTAAAACAATGACCTGATGTCCTTTTTGGAGGAGTTGTTTGACTACTTCACTGCCAATAAAACCGCATCCCCCTGTGACGAGTATTCGCATTTTTATCCTCTTTATCAGTAATTCTCGTCTGGTTTATAAAGCTTTTTCATCCATAAGATATAAAAACACACTTCCTGCTCTTTTCTTTTATGGAGCAGGATGGGCAGGAGAAAGCAGCTACTCAAGAAATCACCTTTGATCTCTCTAAAATTCTTTCTTTTTGCAAAGCGAAACCCCATGTTGTACTCCTCCTTGCATTCATGCTCTTTGGTTTTTATCTTCGTTCGTATCACATGGACTTCCCTGTTATTGGTTATCACAATATGAAAGAAAATCAGTACATTCCGTACACAGAATTTATGTACAACGCAGATGAGTTTCTTGATTATTTTCGCACTGAAACCTATTGGATTGGAGCGCAGCAGCATGGCTACTTTACGCAGTATGAATTTCCTTTTATTCCTTGGATGATTCTGCTTTTATGGTGGATTGTTGGCGTTAAACTCTGGGCTGCGCGGCTCGTTATTATTCTTTTCTCTCTTGCAAGTATTCCGATACTCTATCTTGTTGGCAAGAAACTCACCGATAATGTCTCTCTTGTTTTAGTCGCGTGTCTCTTTTTTACCATTATGCCCATTAGTATTTTCTTTGGGAGAAATGTGCAACCAGAAGCACCTGCTGTTTTTCTGATTCTTCTTGGCACCTATTGGTTTTTGCGCTGGCGTGAAGATGTTCTTGCTTCTGTGTATCACTACAAAAAATTCCTTTATTTCTCTCTCTGTTTTCTCCTTGCAATCTTACTTAAAGTTCCTAATGGCATCGGGCTTGTGCCCTTGCTTTTTTTTGTTCCTTACAAAGAACTCTTTTCTCAAAAAAAATATCTTTGCATACTTGCGGCAGTTTTTCTTTTTATTATGATGTTGTTTCCTGTTTGGGTTAAACTCTCTCAACTGGCGATGCCTGGCGCAGCGACTGTTGGAACTAGTGGATTTGACGAAAGTTTTGCAGAAGTTCGCACGAATATTTCTCTTGCATTGTCTTCTTCGTATTGGAGTGATCATTATTTAGGGATTCGTTCTTTTGTCCTCGATAATTTCACGGGCTGGTTTTTCTGGTTGACTTTGCTTGGGGTTATTTTTGCTCTCTTAAAAATCCGTACGAAGATGGGGTTGTTCATTGCGAGTAGCTTTTTTTCATTACTCCTTTACATTATTTTTTTTGCAGACAAATTCCGCGGTCACGCATATTATCAAATGGTCTTTTTGCCGCTTGTCTGTTTTGGCGCCGCGTATGCCCTCTTTGTTATTGCGACCATTCTTGAGAAACCTCTCGCATCCATTCATTTTTATACAAAATTTCAAGGAAAACTCATTTTTGTTTTTTTGGTTCTTCTCTTCTTCCTCTCTTTTTCAGATCTTACTGCCGCGACCAGTCGCGTTTTTGATACCATCTATTATGGGGAAGATATTGCAGGTGATTTTATTTCTCAACACAGCGACCCAGAAGACCGTGTCTTTATTGATGGTGTCTTTTCTCAGTCTGTTGGTATTTTGTGGCATGCGCATCGTTATGGCATTGAAGAAATTCCTTCTAATCTTACTCGCTTTCAAGAACTTGAAGATGAACTTCAATTCCGTTGGGTAGTCTTATACGCACAGGGTATGGGAACAATTCAATCAAAGCTTGAGGTTTGGGAGTATATTCAACAAACATATTCCATTCAGCAGATTGGTCTTATCCCTCAAGGAAACGAGCTTGCTCCTTATTATTTTGTCTTAGAAAAAGGAGGCACATTTGATCCTGACTCATTTTTAGTCAATAAAACTCCCTATCTTGCAACGACGTATACGAACAGCGCAGGTATTGTTGAATTTTACGCACTTGATGGAGGGACGCCATAATGCTCTCTGTTTTTATTCCCTGCTACAACGAAGAACAGCGCCTTGAGAAAAATATTCTGCTCATTTATCATGCGCTTCTTCTGTTGAAAAAACCATTTGAACTGGTTATTGTAGATGATGGAAGCACAGACGCAACTGCACCGATTGCGAAAACGCTTGCTGTTCAGCATAAAGAAATAAAGCATTTGTACTTTTCTAATGGACCAAGCAGACGAGAGAATTTGGGCAAGGCATTTTATAGCGCAAAAGGCGATATTATTGCGTTCATGGATCTTGATCTCTCTGCTGATCTTGCCGCGTTGCCTCGCCTTATTTCAAGCGTTGAACAAGGAAATGACATTGCGATTGGCAGTAGGTATAAAGGAGTTCGCGCAAAACGGGAATTTGGACGCAAGATCATCAGCGTTGTCTATAACTGGTTTATGCGCGCGTATTTTGGTTCTGTTCTTGCGGATCATCAATGTGGTTTCAAGGCATTTCGCAAGCAGAAGTTGCTTGTTCTTCTTGACGCGATGGGCTATGATGACACGTTTGTTCGTGGTTGGTTTTGGGATGTGGAATTGCTTGTTCGCGCACAGAAATTAGGTTATACCATAGATGAGTTTTCTGTTGCATGGAACTTTGGCAAACAGAGCAGTTTTAATTTTCGACGAGAATTGAAGATGCTGCCGTATGTGTTGAAACTTAAATTTAGGTTGTGAGTTTTTATCTTAAAATTAGAAAGTAAAATAAACTCCTTTACATTATCTCATAAATATTACTATGAAACCTTTTTGGAAAGATTATCATTTAGGGCGTATAGTTTTTAGTCTAGTAAACATATTACTTATTATGCTCTTTGTCTACTTCATAATCATTACAAGTTATAATAATTTATTTGATTTTTATTTGGGCGTTCTTCTTATATGTTTATTCCTATTTTGGTTAGTTAATACAATAATAAGAGCAAAATTTACTTATATAACGAGAAAAGGGATAAGGATGGGCAATATGTCATCTCATCTTTATGAATTCTTCTTTTTGAAGAAAAATACGATTTTTTTAGAATGGGAGAAAATTAAACAAATAACTATTATTAACCGCGCTGTAATAATATCACATTATTCTGTGCTAAAACCTTTTTTAGTAATCAAAACAAAAGGCGGCAGAAAATACGAATGTTTCCTTGCTCAACCTAAAGGTTTTATGCGTGCCCTGAAATCAATAAACAAAGAGCATTTACTTTCAAAAGATTCTAAGTACAGATATGTTTAGTGGTGTTAAAAAATGATTGCATTTGGATTATGGACGTTAGAAGAATTATACAAGACAAACAAAACTTTATTTCTTCTTTTCCTTTCTTCTTATTTTGTTGCTGCTCTACTTATCATTTCTTTAATCTACAAAAAAGGAGTCTTTTCCCTGCTTCTCTTTTCTTATTGGGCTCTTGTGATGCTCTTAGTTGCTTTTAGAAAGAAACGAAAAAATTGAAAATGAACGTATTTATTCCTGAATCCCTTCACTCTTTTCCAACAACTCTTCTGCGCTTGGTTTCTTCAACTTATTGAAGACTTTTCCTGTGCCAAAGATGTTCCAGATATCGCAGACCATTGTCTCTTTATTCGTCTGTTCGCCAATCTTTTCTAAGGTCAATTTCTTATACGCGTCATGATCCATCGCGATCATCACAATATCCGCGTCTTTCAAGACTTTATTCAAATCTCCTGGTTCAATAAACGGATCGTGCATCGCGACTTTTGCCCCTTCCGCGAGGAAAATCTTCTTTGCTTTGTACGATAATGAATTTCTGTTGTCATCAATGTTTTTCTTGAACGCAAGTCCAAGAATCGCTACTTTCTTGTTGATGAGATTTGTTTGTTTCTTGATTTCTTCGATCAAATATGATGGAACACTTTCGTTGATTTTCCACGCTGTGGTGATGAGTTCTGCAAACGGCGTTTTACTGACTAAGAAAAATCCGTCTTTGTAGAGGCATGGTCCCGCAGTAAATCCAGGGCTTTTGAGTCCTCCTCGCTTGTAATCTTTGTTGACTAGATTAATAATCTCATAGACATCTCGACCATGCTGCTCCGCGATCATCATAAACTCATTCGCAATCGCGAAATTGATGTAACGATACATATTGCAGTATAACTTTGCAAGTTCTGCAGATCGTGCATCGGTGTGCATGACTTGTGGAGTAAGTTTTTTGAACAATATTTCTGCGCGCTCTGCGCTTTCTTTATCCAGTGTTCCAATAATTTGTGGAATTAACGGAATCTCTTCGAGTGATTTCCCTTCCGCGATTCTTTCTGGACAAAATCCTAAGAAAATATTTACTCCTACTTTGAGGTTTGTGTTTGCTTCAATATATCGTTTAATATATTCTGTTGTTCCTGGAGAAACAGTGCTTCGCAACACAATCATCTGCCCTTCATGCAAGCTATGGACAATATTTCGGATGACTGCTTCAATCTGCGTGAATATTGGGTTGAGGTGTTCGTCTACAGGTGTTCCTAATGTTAATACAATAATGTCAGAATTCTCTGTCGCGAATTGGAAATCTGTTGTCGCGATAAAATTAACGCCAATGTGTTTTGTGAGAAGCGCGTCTGCCCCTTCTTCAATAAACGGCATTTTTCCGCTGTTGACAAACAAGACTTTGTTTTTATCCACATCAACGCCATGAACAAAAAAGTCTTTTTCTGCAAATGCAAGTGCGAGCGGGAGTCCTACTCTTCCAATGCCTATAACACTAATTCGTTGTTTTTCTGTTGTCATTTTTGTTCTTTCTCATCAATTCTTTTAATTAACAGCTTCCATGTTTTCTGAAATTTCTCTGTCATCTCTGCTTTGTTATAATGGGATGCTCCGCACTTTTTAAATGTTTCAGCTATTTTTTGCTTCTCTTTTATAGGTATGCTCACTATTTCTTTTATTCGCTCTATCCTCTCCTCTTGTGATGCATCCTTTCCTAGAACCAGTTTTTTATTCACTTTTTCTATAATACTGTGATGTCCCGCATTTGTATTCGTTATAATTATAAGTCCTGCAGTCATTGCTTCTAAAAGTGTAATTGGTCCAGCTTCATATTTAGGAAGATGGATGTAATATGTTGCTTTTTTGTAGTATTCATCTTTATCTTCTACAAAATCAAGAATTTGGATATTTTGGCTTGCTTTTGCTTTTAGTTTTTCTGTCTCTTTACCAATGATAATCAGATTGTATTCTTGCATTTCTTTGTTATTAAAAAGAGTTATGAGTCGCCTTATTCCTTTGTGATCATACGGTGGTCTGTACGCACCAATAAACAAAAAGGTGTTTGTTTTGAGATTTGGTTTTATTTTTTCAAGCATGCGCTTGTTTTCCACGTAGGATTCGCAAACTTCTACTGGCGCTTTTGTCCATCTGGTAACTTCTGCTTTTTGTGGTTCTGCTTCGACACTCACTCCATTCATGTGTTTTATGAGAAAGAGGAGGATGTGCTTTTTTATTGGATTCTTTGTCGCAAGATACGCTGTTGTTTCTGTTTCTCCAAACAATCCATCATTTCCCCTGAAAATTATTGTGATCTTGTTACCAAGCAGTCTTTTGGTGATCGGAAGAAGCATGGACATTACTGATTCGACAAAATACCATTTGTGTGTTTGTGTTGTAATTCCTTGCCAGATTGCGTTCATTGGTCCTGTTATTTTGTAGGGCATTGCGTTTATTGCGTTTGCATAGGTTTGTGTCACAGGATGACAGGTATTTTTGTAAATGAACGCAACTTGTTCTTTCATGGTTATCTACTCTTTGATTATTTTATTGATTCTTTCCATTACTTCTTTTGTGCTTATCTTTCTCATCTGCGTTTGTTGTTTGTCGTCTGGTTCATTATTATGATTAAATCGCAGTTTTTCTGGACAGCAGTCATAGCTGCTCACGATTTCGATGTGTTTGTTTCCTTTTACGAGAATATTTGGATTTGTGCAGCCGAACAGACCAATTGTTTTTGTTTTTGTCGCAAGCGCGATATGCATCGGTCCTGTATCTGTGGTGATCATAAGTTTCGCATCTTTTATTTTTACCGCGAGTTCTTTTAGGTTGTATTTTCCGCACCAATTTTCTACTTGCTTTTCTTTTTGAAATTGGTTGATGAGAAGATCTGTTTTTTTGTTGTCTTCTTTTGTTCCGATGATCGCTATCTTGTACTGCTTTTTTTCTTTCAGAAGGAATTTGATGATTTCCTGCCAGTTTTCATTTGGCCATTGTTTTGCAACCCATTGCGCATGCGGATTGAGAAGGATGTATCTTTTTTTTGTTTCTTTGTGTCCTGCTTTTTCTCTTGCTGTTGAAATTGATATATTTGGTTGATATGGATCCTTGATTTGGATTTGTAGTTGTTCTGCAATGTTTTTGCAGTTTTCTCGGATGTCCCATGTTTTTGCTGCTTTCTTTACGTTGAGGTTATTTGCTGTGCTTGCAGTGCTATAGAGATTTCCAAGTTTGTATTGCGCGTTGCTGAGGATTGTGAAAAGAGCGCTATGTTGTGCTGGAAAGAGATTGATGACAAGCTTGTATTTGTTTTTTCTGATAGTATGTATTGTTTGGAAAAAGTCCGTGTTCAGGATTCCTTGTTTTTGCCTTTTGATGAGGTTGTTTATTCTTGGATCGTTTTCTAACAATATGCCATTTTCTTTATAGCAAAGATAGTCAATCTTCGCTTTTGGGAAGGTGTTTCTTAGTTCTGTTACGAGAGGGGTTGTTTCTATGATATCACCAATTCCCTGCAGGTTGATGAGAAGGATTTTTTCTATCTTTTCTTTTTGTATTTCTTTTTTTGGTTGAAGATACGATGGAAGAAGAAGGACAAAACATGCAGCATCTATTCCTTTTTTTGCACAAAATCTCATCTGTTGATAGGGGGTCATTTTCTCTCTAGAAATCGTTGTTTGTGTTATAAAACTTGTGAAAATCACTGTATTACGGACTGCTATCAATGGATATTCCCATTTACAAAAAAATAACAACAACGATGGCTGCCTACGGACATGTCACTTCGTTCCATGTCCTACGCGACACCCCGCAACTGGTTACGCTCGGTTGACACGCAAGGAGGAGCATGAAGCTCCACGTCGCAACCTCTCTACTCTTTCTGCGTGGTTGCGATATGTGGCTGCAAAGCCACATCACCTTTCCTCAGGCTTTGTTAAAGGCTGGGGGGGCATCCCCCGTCGCGTCGGCGCCATGTTGTTATTTTTTTGCACTCCCTTTGCCAAATCCTCTCTTCTGATTTCACAAGATTTAAAAAATGCATTCCTTTCTTTCTTCTCATGAGAATCTTAGTCACTGGCGCTGCTGGATTTATTGGAAGCAACATTGCGCTTGCATTCGATAAAGAACACGATGTTGTTGCTCTTGATAATTTTCAGAATGCGCGATTTTCTAACTTGATTGGATTTTGTGGACAATTTTATACAGGAAGCATTATTGATTTTGATTGGGATAGTCTTGGAACATTTGATTACATTTTTCATCAGGCTGCGATTTCTGACACGCGTGTTTTAGACCAAGAATTAATGATGAAGACAAACGTTGACGCATTTCGTCGACTTCTTGACTACGCTGTTCGCACAAAAGCGCATATGATTTACGCAAGCTCTGCTGCTGTGTATGGGAACACTCCTTCTCCATATCTTGAGAATGGACGCTTGGAACCATTGAACGTTTATGGATTTTCCAAAGTCATGATGGATCATGTCGCGCAGGAGTATATGAAGAAATATAATGGTGTGATTCGAATTGTAGGGTTGCGATACTTCAATGTTTTTGGTCCTCGTGAAGCGCACAAAGACAAATTTTCCAGTATGATTTATCAGTTGTCACAGCAAATGCTTGCAGGCAAACGACCGCGCGTGTTTACTCCTGGCGATCAATGCAGAGATCATGTCTATGTGAAGGATATTGTTTACATGAATCAACTTGCGATGCAAGCGCCGTATAGTTGCATTTTGAACGCAGCGACAGGGAACGCAACTTCTTTTAACAGCATTATTGAAATTCTGAATAACGTGTTAGGCACTGCTTTCCCTCCAGAATATTTCGATTGTCCCTACGATTTCTTTCAGGCACACACCCAAGCTGATTTGAGTCTTGCGAAGCAATTGCTTAGCTATGAACCGCAATGGACCATGGAAGCGGGGATTAAGGATTACATGGAATGGTTAGGTGTTGGGAAGAAGTAGAAAAACCGCTTTATTACTCTTCTATCCATATTTTGCTCTCTTTAATATTTATGTTGTTGAGACTGTTTACTTTTACATCTGCCTTACTATAATCTCTGTGTTTGATTATTTCATTTGGAATACTCACACAAAACATCTGTGCATTTTTTGCTGCAAGGAGCCCTGTATCCGAATCCTCAAAAACACAACATGCGTCAGGAGCAGTCTTTAGTGCTTCTGCAGCTTTATAATAAATATCAGGATCAGGTTTGTTTCTTTTTACATGATCTCTTGTGATAATAACATCAAAATATCTCTTTATTCTTAGATTTTCTAGTATTTCTTCTGTTTGTTTTATTGGTGATGCAGTCACCAGCGCAGTTTTTCCCTGACTTTTTGCCTGCCTCAATATTTTCTCTGCTCCCTGCATTAAAGAAATTTCAAGAACTAATTTCTCAAACTCTTTCTTCTTTTCCATTACTATTTCCTCGATTGATTTTTTTGTTTTTATGTGTTGCAATAATTCTTCTGCAACTATTGCATCTGTGGTTCCCTGCGTTTTTTTAACTATCTCTTCTGGAATCGTAAAATTGTACCTCTTTGCAAGATTTCTCCACGCTTCCCAGTGTGCGTGCTCTGAATCAATGATTGTTCCATCCTGATCAAATAAAAATGCTTCAAAAGGTCCAAAGGATTTCATTGCATCTCTTCCTCCATTCTTTTTCGGCAATATTCCGCAAACGCCTTTTCATCCATTTCAAAGAGTCCTGCTTCGATGTCCTGCATTCGTTCTCGCAGTTGCAAAAGCGCTTTCTCTCTTCCTAATGCGGTGAACATAGGTTCGTATTTTTTCTGATATTTTTCAAAATCAGAAGCTAACGGAGTGAATTTTTCTTGAAAACCATATGCCTGTATTTCCGATTCCAAAAAAAACATGCAAATCCTGCCTTTCATAAACTCATTAGGAGAAAGCGTTGGATCTTGCTCAAGGTATCGCAAAAAATCTTTGATAAAACTAGTGAAACTGAGAACATAATAGCGATCTGCGTCTCTATGGATTTTTTCCTCGCGCGTTGTTAATGGTTTTCCAATGTAAGGATTGTCATGCGTTGCAATGAGTGCTTTTATTCTCTCTTGAAATTTCTTTGTCAATCCAAATCCTTTATTTTTTTTAAAGAGGTCTTCCGCAAGGACTTGGCCATAATACATGTGACTTATACGTTCATCAGCACTAATATTTCCTTTCTTTAGTGCATTGTTTCCTTGTGTTATTTTTGCGTATCCAGAATCATGCAACATAATTGCGGAAACAAAAACAGCTCGTTCTAATTTTTCTTTTTGACAGAGTGCAATCATAAACCTTGTTGATAAAGGAATATGCCACATATCATAAAATCGTCCACCTTCAGCGTAATATGGAATAACTTGCTCCCATATCTTTTGTTCATGCTCTTGTAATTCTTTTTTTACTTGAGAAAGAAAAGAAGGTGCAATTTCTTGCACCAATTGTCTTAGAATCTGCATTCTCATCTCTATATTCCAACTTGTCGAAGTGCTGTTGGTAAATCTTTAATGCTATTAATTCCTACTGGTCTTTGAACATATGTTGCATCAATTTGGCGAACTAATTCATCATTTGTGCCTCCAGCATACCCTGTGTCCACAAGGAATGAACGGAGTGGGATTGTTCCATATTTTGCAGCCCATGCCTGATTGAAAAGTTCTGCTGTCCATGTATCATCTTTTTTATCTCCTACAACAAATGATCTTGTGACATCCACAGGAACACCTATTGTTTTAAATACTGCGAGTGCCTCTGTGAGCATACCATACCCACTTCCTTTTCGTGCACCGCAGTCTACTTTGTATTCGCCTTCTCCTTCTTTTGGATGGTGTGGGCAGTACAAAACTGCATCAATAATAATCCCTTGTCGTGCTGTATTTCTTAGAACATCACTGAGTTGCGTTGCCATTTCTGTTTCACTAAAATAGCCTCTTCCAACGCCTGATTGACCAGTCATAAGCACAGTGAGGCCTTGTCTTTGGTGTGTTTGTAGTGCTTCCACTGCACCAGGAATCATCAGGTGATCTGCAGCAGCAATAGGATATCCCATATCCGCTCGAACAACACTTCCATCCGGTTGCGGAACGCAAATCTCTTTTTCATGGGTTGTTCCTTCTCTGTCAAAGAAGCCAATAGAAACTCCTTGCGGAAACTGCGCAGCAAGTGATTGCCATCGTGCTACAAGAAACTCTAAGCCAGCATTTGTATCAGGAGCTACATATGCTTTTTTTGTTCCAAGTCCATGGGCATTAGCGAT
The DNA here is from genome assembly GCA_016214075.1 of Candidatus Woesearchaeota archaeon. Lineage (NCBI taxonomy): Archaea > Nanobdellati > Candidatus Woesearchaeota > Candidatus Woesearchaeota archaeon. The sequence goes on along the minus strand of JACRPI010000043.1, from coordinate 82,367 downwards.
AATCTTTAATGGAAGCGTATGTGGGAATTCTCCTCGCGTTCCAAGCGTATTAAATCTCGCATCTTGTAATTGTTTACCAATTTCAGCAAGATTTCCTAACGAAATCCTCTCAAGGTCTTCAATTGTATATTTTTGTATTTCTCCCATTGTCTTTCCCTCCCATTAAATTTAGATCAATATTATTATTAGTAAGACACGCATTATCTTTTATAAATATTATTGCACGATAATGGTGCTTTATATTCTTTGTATCGCTTCCACAACTTCTTGCGCACTTACAGTTGCAGTTCCTAATTTTCCCACTACTATTCCTGCTGCACTATTCGCGACTGTTGCAGCTTGCGTCAATGTTGCGCCTGCGCACAATGCAAGGCTAGCAATCGCAACAACAGTATCTCCTGCGCCGGTGACATCATACACTTCTTTTGCGTTTGTCTGGATAGTGATTGGTTCTTGTCCACTCTCAAAAATAGTAATTCCTTTTTCTCCTCTCGTCAGGATAACATTTGTTTGTAAATCCTGTTGGATTTTCTTTCCAACTCCAAGAATTTGATTATCTTCATTTGTTGGAGAAACTCCTGCGAGCTCACACGCTTCTTTGTGATTAGGAGTTATAACACTCGCGCCCGCGTAAAAATTCTTGTGCTTTGGTTTTGGATCAACAATAAGACCAATGTTATTGATTTTGCAAAATGCAAGAATCCCTTTCATCAACCCTTCTGTCACAACGCCTTTCGCATAATCTGAAACAATAATTGCATCAAAAGAACCTTTTGCAGCTTCAAGATGCTGAAGAAATTCTTCTTCTTTTTTATTTTCTACATATGACGTATTTTCATGATCGACACGAAGCAATTGCTGCTGCTGCGCCATGATTCGAACCTTCTGAATGGTTGGTCTTTTTTCATCAATTAGAATGTGTGTTGTTCCAATCCCTCTCTTTTCCAACTCTTTGATGAATGTCTCTTTTGCTTTATCATTCCCCATAATTCCCATGAGCTGCGCTTTTCCACCCACTGCAACAATATTGTTTGCAACGTTCGCTGCACCTCCTGGAACATAGGTTTCTTTTTCTACACCCACAATCGCAACAGGTGCTTCTGGAGATACTCGGTCGACATTTCCCCAGATATATTTGTCTAATAAAAGATCTCCAACTACCAAAACCCGCTTCTGCTGCATATTGTTGACAAGGGTAATAAGTTCCTGTTTCATCTCATCACTTTGCATTTTGTTTTTCAATCCATTCTGCTGCTTGCAAAAGATCATCTGCAATAAAGTCTGCTTCAACTGTATATTGCTTATCAGCGCAGCCATGACCTGTTTTCATTGCAATAGTTTTACAACCAAACTCTTTTCCTGCATGAAGATCTCCTGTCTTATCTCCAATCGCTATGCACTCTTTTAAATCTAAATCCGCTTCTTCACGCGCGCGTTCCACTAATGCTCTTTTTGGATTCTTTCCATCTGCTGTTTTTGCGTGTGTCGCAAAGTAGATTTTATCAACAATAACTCCATATGGTTTGAGCTGCATGAACATTTCTCTGTTTACTTTATAGAAATCTTCCTTGCTGAAATACCCAATACCTATTCCTGCCTGTGTTGTCACAACAATAATTTTGTAGCCAAGATCCTGCATTTTTTTGAGTCCTTCTCCAACATGCGGCAAGAGTTTGAAGCGTTCAGGCTCGTGCAGATACTCAATGTCTTCGTTGATTGTTCCATCTCGATCAATGAGGATTGCTTTCTGTTGCTGTCGCACTTCTTTCTTTGTTGGTGTTCCTTCCACTTTTTGTCCATACACGCGGAGAATTTTTTCAATTAATGCTGTTGTGGATAACCCTTCTTCTAATGGGAGAAGCATAATTTCTCCACCATACTTTTCCACTGCGTCGCTGCTGGTGAGTTCTTCTGGTTTGTAATCTCCTGCTTTAATGTAATAGCTTGGCTTGATCACTTCAAGATTTGTTCTATTTCTTCGTTCATCAAACATAAACACATAATCAACACATTCTAAGCCTGCAAGAAGCATAATTCTATACTTCTCTGGAACAAGCGGTCGATCAGGTCCTTTGTAACTCTGCACAGAAAGGTCGCTGTTTACCGCGACAATAAGAATATCACATTTTTCTTTTGCTTTTTCGAGATAACTAATATGACCTCCATGAACAATATCAAAGCTGCCACTGGTGAATCCAACTTTCTTTCCTTCTTTTCTCCACTGTTCGACAAGTGGACCAAGTGTTTCTCTTGTTGTTATTTTTTCCTGTATTCTTCTCGTGTTCATTTTCATTACCCCCTAAAAGTATCCTTGTTTATGCATGTGCTCTTCAAAAAGTTCACATATAATATGAATCAGCGCAACATGCGCTTCCTGAATTCTCGGTGTGTTGTTTGATGGAACAATGATAGCAACATCTGCTATTTTTGCTGCTTGACCTCCATCTCTTCCAGTCCACACTGCTGTTTTTGCACCTAATTTCTTCGCAACTTCAAACGCTTTCATGACGTTCGGGGAATTTCCGCTTGTGGTGATTCCAAGAACAATGTCTCCAGGTTTGCAATGCGCTTCTACCTGCCTTGCAAAAATAAGATCGTACCCATAATCATTTCCGACTGCGGTGATAATCGATGAATCTGTGGTGAGCGCAATCGCAGGTAATCCAGGGCGTTCCATCTTATAGCGCCCGACAAATTCCGCAGCAAGATGCTGCGCATCTGCAGCGCTTCCTCCATTTCCAAACACTAACAGTTTGTTTCCTTTTTTGTATGCGTCAATAATCATTGCGGCAAGTTCTTCAATTTCATCCATTTGATTTTCTATGACTGCCTGTTTGACGCGAATGCTTTCTCGTAAATATTCATAAATATCTAATCTCAAGAATTTCTGCATTTCTTCCTGGTTGATTGTCGCGCTTCCTTTTTTTGTGACGACTACTCCTGCTCCATAATTTGCAAGTTTTGCAGCTGTAAAGAGATCATACTTTGCAGCAATTCCCAGCGCAAGAATACTCGTGATTGCGTCTCCAGCACCTGTAATATCTGCAACTTCAAGCGCTCTTCCTTGGATGTGATCTATTTTTCCATTTTGATCGCAAATCGTTATTCCTTTTTTTCCGCGAGTTATCACACTTGCACCATTGTAGCGTTTGGTGAGTTCTGCCGCAAGGAGCGCAGTTTCCCTATCTTCATTAGGCAATGTATATCCTAGCGCACAATTTGTTTCATTATGATTAAACGTAATGATAGACACATCTTTATAGAATTCTACATGCTGTGGTTTTCCATCGACGATTACTGGTTTCTGCAGTTGCTTTGCCATACTCACCAGTGCTTGCACTAAAGAAGAAGTGCATAATCCTTTTCCATAGTCTGAGATAACGACAACATCCATTGAAGGAAGAAGTGTTTTACTCTTTTCTATAATTTGCGTTTCAATCTCAGAAGAAATTGGCGACGCTGATTCATAATCCAGCCGAATCATTTGTTGTTCATTGCCAAAGTAGCGGATCTTTTCTGTTGTTTGCCTGCTTTCATCAGAAACAAGCGACGTAACAGAAATGCCCAGCGCTGTAAAAAGAGCACATACTTGACTTGCTGCGTTGTCCTTTCCTAGAACACCTACTGGAAATGGTTCTGCGCCAAGGTTTTTGAGATTATGCGAAACAAGCGCTGCTCCTCCAAGTGATCGTTTTTCGCTCTGCGCATGAATAATGGGAACTGGCGCTTCTGGAGAAATTCTTGATACTGCTCCAGCAATCTCTGTATCGAGCATTACATCTCCTATGACGAGTACTTTTTTGTTTAGGAAATGTTTTGTGGTCAGTGTTGTTATTGCGTTATTCATTTGCTCTTCTCGTTTTCCTTTCAATATAGCCAAAGACTAAATAAGCGAACATAAAAGTCTTTGGCTGAATAGTTGAGGACATTAATAATGTTCGAAAAAATGTGTCCTCAACTATATCCCAAATCATCATGCGCCCAACCAAAGGGCTTTCTGTTCTCTTCCATTAATTGCTTGACAATACTGATAAACTTCTTCGCAACTTCTTTGCCGTAGAGTTTCTTTGCTGTTCGCATCGTGTTCATGATCGCTTCATTCTTGACCGCATAATCCACTGTCGCTGCCATAAACGCTCCTGAAATTGGAGGGACTAATAGATTGGAATGGCTGTCCATCACAGTTTCTGGGCGGTCTGTGTTAAATCGTGACGTAAAGCAGGGTTTGCCGAGTAAATTCATTTCTTCCTGCACTCCTCCTGAATCTGTTAATGCAGCAAGGCAGTGCTTCGAATTGTAAAACTCAATCACGTTCGCATATTCTGGCCAGACTTCTGTATGCAAGAAGTTTTTACTTTTTTTCATTTCTTCAATCATTGGACGAAGATTATATTTGTTCAATGAATCTCGCGTTGTGTTCATTTCAATAAAACAAATTTTGTTTCCTTTTTCCAACAGAATTTTCATGCATTCAATGATTGCTCTAAATCGTTTTTCCACCTGATTTTCTTTTCTGTGAATATCAACACGAAGCCATTCTCCTTCTGTAAGTTGTGGATAGATTTCAAAAATACTTTTTGTTGGTTTTTCCTGCATTTTCCTTTCTAACGCTTCGACAACGACACCACCAGTCACCCAGATCTTATTTTCAGGATGTCCTTCTCTGATGAGATGTTGCTTGTTTAATTCCAACGGCGCAAACATAAACTCGCTTCCTTTTGACGCAACAAAGGTGTCCCATTGTTCTGGGAATGGCTCATTGGTTAAAATTTTCCATTCTCCATACCATTGCTCTTTGACAAACTCTTCTGGAGTGAGTGTTGTTGCTTGCGGCAGGCACGTCGCTGTCATTGAACGTAGACCTGCTTCATTGTGAATTGCTTTTTCTTCTCTGTTAAACATCCATGCCGCTGGAACAATGCTGCACATAATCGTGTCTCCAAGCACGACAGGCATGACGGTAATCTCAGGCCACTCTTTTTTCAGGTAATTCGCGAACCAACTGAATTTGGTGAAAAGTTCTGCTGATTTTTGCGCAAGATTTCCTCGTATGGAGAGATTTACTGCAATCTTATTCGCGTAATCAAATTCTTTTTCTCCGTACGTCAAGTTCGCGTCATAATGTTGGTTGGAATTAATGATAATGTACGGAACATCTTGCTTTTGCGCTTCAACAATAGATCCATAGAATTTGTAAAAGCATGGTTTTGTGCCAATGACAAAGACAAGCACCCATTTCTTTTCTTTCTGCGCTTTTTCCATTGTTTCTTTAATAAGACTTTCATTGATGCTCATTGGCAAATATTTTGGCACGATTTGGATGTGGCTTTCCTGCTTTGTTTCGACTCGGATTTCTTCGGGAATATTTTTTACCGCGCCAAACATGGATTCGTAGTTATCGTAATTTCCTTTTTCTGTGGTCATTTTAGACTCCTCTTTCTTGTTCAATATTCTCTATCATTTTTTGTGTTGGTGTAAGAAGGTCTTGTATTTCTATGCGCTCAATACAGCTTGGTTTTTTGTCTGTTATTTTTTTGTAGCAGCAGAGACAATCGCTTTCTTTGAATATCTTTGTTCCTTTATTGAACATTTCAATTTCCCACGGTGATGTTGGTCCAAAAAACGCAATCACTTGTTTTTCTAATGCGTGCGCAATGTGGAGCGCAAGGCTGTCTGCTGTGATCACGATGTCGCAGACATTAATGACGCTTGCAAATGTTCTGATGCTCGCGACTGGTTCGACATAGATGATATTTGGATTTGGACAAAGCGCTTTTATTTTCTTGTTTCGCTCTGCCTCATCTAAGCCACCCAAAAGAAGAATTTTGTTATTTGGATTCTCTGCAAGCGCATTGCACACTGCTGCTGTTTTCTCAACACGGAGCATTTTGAGTATCCATCGAATTCCTGCTCCTGGATTAATGCCAATCACGGTGTTTTGCTTTTCTATTCCTGCTTTTTCTGCGATTCCTTGACCATATCTGAGTTCTTCCTGCGTGAGTTCTAAGATTGGTTTTCGTTGCGCGCATTGTTTGATCTCAAACATTTCCGCGTAGATATCTTGGAATGTTCTTCTGTTTGCTGCTTTCAAGCGGTCTGCTTCTGCTTTTCCGCCGCGTTCTTCTGATCTGAGCAAACCCATACCAAACCATGCTTCGACATCTGCAGTGTATACTCTCTTGCTATTTTGTAGGTATGCACCTTGTAATCGTTCAGTGTCCATAGCAAAAGCAAACGCACAAACTTCTTCTTCATCATCAAGCGAAAGTATCCAATCAAAGTGTTTGCCATAAAGTATATCTCTTTGTCCCCAAACAATTATGGAGGCTATAAAAGGATTATTTGTGAGGATTTCTTCTGCGTTTTCTTTCGTGAGCCATGTTATTCTGCTTTCAGGATACTTTTCTTTTATTCCTCTTGCTACAAAAGTGGTTCTAAGAACATCGCCTAACGCACCAAGTTTAATTATTAAAACATCCATCCATGTCATCCCAGTTTTCTAAAATAGATTTTTCCAGAAAGTATGAAGAGTTCATACTTTTCTTTAAGTAATTAGAACGCTGTTTTCTTTATAAAGGTTATGGAAGTGGGTTCTTGTTTCTCGTCAGTGTGGACAAAACTTAAAAGGCGTTTTGCATTTCTCTCTTTTATGACCGATGAAGTAGAACATCCATCTGTAATCCTTCTTTCCACTGGCGCAATTGGGGACATGGTTATCGCGTCTGCGCTTGCTGCGCAGTTTTATCAACGAGATATTCCTCACGGTATTGTTTCTTCAGGTTTTACTCTTCCATTATGGAAACATTTTGGTTTTGCCACAACGTATGCGTATGGCTCTGATATGTCGGTTCCTGAACTTCCTTCAGGTGCAGTAGTTGTTGACATTCGTCGTTATCTTCGTCATTTTCCGCATACTGAACTCTTACCAGGCACACAACGCAAAGGACATCTTTGTGAATGGATGGCTGTTGAAGCTGTTCATGAACAAAATGTTCTTGAGGATATCTTGCGAGTTGGTTCACTTTCGGTTGCAGATAAAGCTTCAAGTATAACTTCTGTTTCTCGCGATGATGTCCATCTATTTATGACAGAAGAAGAAATTCAAGCAGGAATGGATTGGGTTGCTGCCTTGCAAAAAGAGCATGGCAATAAACCACTGGTTATTCTTTCTCCATATTCTACAACAGTCAATAGAAATATTGGAAAACAACGACTTGATGAAGTTGTGTATGGCTTACAGGATTCAGTGATTCCTTGCCAACTTACTCCAATACCAGAAGGTGGTGCAATTAACGGCGCAATTCGTGTTGGGGATAGAGATCTTCGCAACGTTGCAGGATTGCTGCTTGCAGCTGACGCATATGTCGGCGTTGATAGTGGGCCATTGCACATGGTCAACGGGGTTATTCAAGGAACAGCGTGGTATGGTCATAACTTAAAGTCACAGAGAAATAAAGGCAAAGTGTTTGTTGTCACAGGAAGTTCTGCTCCAGAAGTCGTCGCATATGAAGGAAATACTGTTCTTCAAGCGCCTGTTCGCGTTTGCGATGTTGCGCCCTGCGGCGCGCATGGGTATGTTGCTTCTGAAGAGTATGGAACTCGCTTTGGAACAGACTTTCATCCTTCTCCGCGAGATAAAGGAGGTTGTGTTTTCCAAAATCATCATTACAAAGATACTGCTCCTTGTATGACTGCTGTTCCTTCTGAACAAATTATCGAAGCAGTTCGTGATTATTTACGGCAGAGAACATAATTTACAGGTATGCATTTTTTCTTGACCATTTTCTTTAATCCAAACCTTTATTAAAAAGTATGACTTAGTATTCTTGATGAGCATCACGAAAGAAAAAATTGCGATTTCTCTTGATAAACCTCTGCTCACGCTTGTTGACGCGCTTGTGGATGGTTCCACTGTGCGCAGTCGATCGCAGGCAATTGAATCGTTAGTTCGTAAAGGTCTCAGCCAGGAATATATTCGCGACGCGCTGATTCTTATTAAGAAAGAACATCAGCAACTTCTTCTTCAAAAGATTGACGGCAAACCATTGCTCGTCCGCCATCTTGAACTTTTGGAAAAAGCAAACATTAAACAGTGTTATCTTATTACTCCTGAAACTTCTCTGACCAAAACTTTTCCTTCTCTTCTCGGGAAACGTAAAATACACTTTACCCATATCATAGAAACTGCTCCTTCTGGCACTGTTGGCGCGCTTCGACTTTTGCAGGACAACGTGAGCACAAACTTTGTTGTTTTGCTTGGTGACACTTATAATCAATTCGATCTTACTAAAATGATTCTTTTTCATCTCACCAAAAATAAAATCGCGACAGTTGGGCTCATGAGTCACAATAATCCGAGCCTGTACAGTTCTGTGGAACTTGAAGGAGATCGAATTGTCGCATTCCGAAATAAAAAAAAATCAAACTCTTTCATTGTTGATGCCGGTGTTTATGTCTTTAACATCATGCTTTTCCACTACTTTGATTCTTCTGCGCGATTTTTTGAGAAAGACGTCCTGCCTAAGCTTTGCGCGCTCGATCAAATGAATGGATACTTTACCTTTGGTCAGTATAAACATTTTGGGGAGTAGTTTACATAATCTTTTTAACTCATTTCTCTTCTCTTTCTTTTCATGGATGATATGTGCTTTGTTTGCAGTGGCAAAGGTCTTTTGAAACAGACAAAACCCATTCCTATGTACCTCTGCATGAATTGTGGGAGTATGTGGCAGCAGAAATCTGTTCCTAAAAAAACAGACGCGGAAATATATTCAGAAGCGTATTACAAAAAGATTTGGGGATATAGCAAGGAAACAGATGCTCTTGTTGCTCGGTCAAAATGGTATGTTTCTAAAAAGTGCATCAAGCTTCTTCATCGTTATAAGAAAGGAGGAACTGTTCTTGAAGTTGGTTGCGGACTTGGATACTTGCTTGCACTTCTTCAGCAGGATTCTTTTTGTTACGATGTCTATGGCATTGAAGTTTCTTCTTTTGCGCAACGTGTTTCTGAAGAACGGGTTGGAAAAGGAACGATCTTTTCTTCTTTTGATTTTCTGAAGAAGAGAAATATTCTTTTTGACAGTATTATTTTCTTCGATTCATTGGAGCATATTGCTGATCAGGATACTTTGTTTCGCGATCTTGATGCTCTTTTGAAGGATGATGGTATTGTTCTTGTCATCATGCCTGATGCCTCTTCGTGGGTTGCACAGCTCTTTGGCAAAAATTGGCTTGAATACAAAGAAGATCACGTTCTTTTTTATACAAAAAAATCCTTTGCGCAACAGTTAGAGCAGAAAGGATACCACTTATTGCTTTGTCGTTCGACCTGGAAGACCGTGACCTTGTATTATTTTATTTCTTATCTTTCTGTTTTTAGAATTCCTGTGGTGAGTTCCTTCTTTGAATTCTTGGAAAGACTTTTACCTGAATTTATTTTGAACATTCCTCTCTCTTTGCCTATTGGACAAATGGTTGCAGTTTTTGAGAGGAAGTAGCTCGTTTGGATATCTCAATTGCTTATTCTTAAGAAAATCATTTTGTAAAAAATAATAAATAAAGACTTGCGTTGTCATAATGGATTCTTGCTGAGCGATTCTTAGTACTGATGCGGTTTGGAATCAAAGTGATTTGTCTATTTTTCTCTAAACTTATTTAAAGCATGGTTTGTTTCATTCAATTATGGTTCAAGATCAAAAACTTTCCATTATTATTCCAGTTTATAACGAAGAAGCATACGTTGCGCAGCTTCTTGATCGTGTGCTTGCGGTCAAACTTCCTTCTCTCTCTAAAGAAGTGATCATTATCGAAAGCAATTCCACTGATGGGACACGCGAGATTGTCAAAAAATATGAGAAGAACAAAGAAGTCAAAGTTTTTTATCAAGAAAAACCGCTTGGAAAAGGCAATGCGCTGAAACTGGGATTTCAACACGCAACTGGGATTATTATTCTTATTCAGGACGCTGATTTAGAATATCAACCTGAAGAGTATGGGAAATTGCTTGAACCAATTCTTTCTGGTCAAACTTCCTTTGTTCTTGGCAGTAGACCTCTCGCGAAAGAAAGTTGGACTATTCGTAAGTATCCAGGCTATTTCTTTTATGCACGCCTTCTCAATCTTGGCGGTTTTTTTTATACAATGCTTTTTAACGCTCTTTATTTTATCTGGCTTACTGATCCTGCCACCATGTTCAAGGTCTTCAAAAAGGAATGTATTTCTGGATTGACTTTCAAAAGCAATTATTTTGACTTGGATTGGGAGCTTGTTTCGAAACTGGTGAGGAAAGGCTACTCGCCTGTTGAGGTTCCAGTTTCTTATCATTCTCGGTCGACTGCTGAAGGAAAGAAAATACGCTTTTTGAGGGATGGAATTCTAGTTTTTTGGGCTATTTTACGGTATAGGTTTTTTGACTAGGAAAACATATAAACTATTTTTCTCTTCTTTCTTTTTATGACTGAAATACAAAACGCAAACAACCAAGACCCTGTTGGCTTTTCCTTGTGGTATCTTCATCCACGACTCTATGATCTTGGCATGCTTTTGATTAACGGAACTTTTTATCTTAACATTTACAAAGCAATCGCTGCACAGATTCCAGAAAACAGTTCTGTTCTTGATGTTGGCGCTGGTCCATGCACACTTTCTCGCTATCTGAAGAAATCTTGTAGATACGAGGCATGGGACACTAACCCTCATTTTGTTCGCTTCAGTAAAAAGAATGGAATCAACATTCGTGCTGTTAATGCATTAGAAGAACCTATCCCTCCACAGTATGATTACATTGTTTTGAGTGGTGTATTGCATCACATTCATCCGCATGAAAAGCATCTTGTCGGAAAATGTTTCGCTGCTGCACAAAAAGGACTTATTATTGTGGAGCCATTTGCAAATCCACAACAGGAAACACGAAAAATATATCGCATGTTGCGTGATTTTCGTCGTAAAACTTTTTTAGAGCGCTGGGTTGGGGAGTATGATGGCAGAAATCATCCAGATGGCATTATTATTCATTCTGAAAAAGAACTGCTTACGTTTCTTGATTCTTTTGGGAAAAATACAAAAACATATATTGGTGATGAAATTCTTACTGTGTATTCAAAATGATCGACGCACTCTTGCTCATTAGTATTGTCTTTTTTTTCCTTCTTCTCTTTTTCTTAGGTTTCTCTCTTTTTTATTTTTCTCCTGTCTCTTTTTCTACAACAGATAATTTTTTCATTCGCTTGCTTTTGTATCTTGGTTCTGGTTTAGGCACTCTTGTCTTTCTTATCATTCTCTTTGATGTAGGGGGTATTCCTTTAGATTATAGAATCTTCTTTGCAATTTCTCTGCTCTGTCCCTTGCATTTTGTTCTCTTTCACTGGAATAATTTTATTTCTTCTCTTCAAGGTCTTTTTTCCTTTTCTTCGTATTCAAAGAAAGAAGTTCTTTGTTTTGGTGCTATTTTTGTTGCTGCTCTTGTTCTTTTCTACACTTTTCTTGTTGGCGCGTTTGCTTATCCATATTTAGAGGATGATGATCCGTGGGAACACGCTGTTGCTGTCAAATATATTGCAGATGAAAAGACGTATTATCAGCCAAGTGGCGAAGCAATCTCTCATTATCTTGAACCGTATCCTCCTACTTATGATGCACTTCTTGCTCTTGTCTATCAAATCAATGGAAGTATTTTCTTGACGCTCAAAGTGTTTAACGTGCTCTTGATTGCGCTTGGCATTCTTTTCTTTTTTCTTTTTGCCCGCGAATTATTTGGTCTTGAGGTTGCCACTGTTGCTGCTCTGGTTCTTGTTGTACTCCCAAGCTGGATGAGTCATTTTATTTGGAGTCACACTCTTGCGCTTGTTCTCTTCTTTCCTGCATTGATGCTTGCTCTTCGTGGTTTTACTGACCAGCGTTACATACTTCCTGCCGTTATTCTTATTGCAGCGGAAATGGTCACTCATCCTTTTGTCGCGATTCTCTTTGGTGCGTTTTACATTATCCTTGTTCTCTGGCACGTTGGTTTTACATTTGCTTCTTTACAGAAAAAAACATTCACGACTATGAACGCCTTTACTAGTAGTTTTTTGATTGGCTTTTTTGGTGTTGCTTTGAGCTTTCTTTATTGGGGGCAGCAGTTGCTTCGGCATGGCCTTGAAAATATTCTTTACAGTCATACTGGTGGTTTTAGTGGTGTTGCATCTTCTGGCTTAGAAACAGCTGCGGATTTGTACATTAATCCCGCATATACTTTATCAGATTTTCTTGTTGCGCCTCTTGTGACGAAAATAGATCAGCCAACAGGATTTGGGGTTCTTGTATTTGTTTTTGTGCTTTTTTCTGTTCTTTATCTTCTTTGGAACTGGAAGAATTATTTTTCTGCTGAAAAATACCATCTTGTTGTTCTTGTATGGTTTGTTCTTACATTTGTAGGATTGCTTGGTGGACATTTGCCGTTTAGCATATTGACGCATCGGTTTTGGGCGTATGTTTCTATTCCAATGGCTTTGCTTGTCGGTATTTTTGTTGTTCTCCTTTTTGAAAAAATACAGAATCGCACTGTTGCTATTGTCGTTGGTTCTCTTCTTTTTGTCGGTGTTTTTGGCATTCCTTCTTTTGACGCATTTAATGCGTATACTTCCTGGTATCCTAAGTATGTTGTGGAGACTTCATCATGGCCTCCTGGTGTTGCGTGGAGTTCTGTGCAAGAATTGGAAGGATATATGTGGATGCATGATAATCTTGCGGGTTCTCGTGTTTTGAGTTTGTGCAAAGAAGAGCGGTTCTTGATTGGGTTTGATGTTGAGACGCATTTTCCGAATGATGAGATGAATGCGTTTAGAAAAACTATTGCAACGAAAACAGTTGAGGAGCTTGTAGAAAAAAGCGCAGGCTATGATGCACTTTCTTTGGAATATACTTGTGTGAAAAAGGGATACTTGACTGAGGAAGAGTTGAATACTTTCGCGAATGCGCTTGCTTCAGAATTTTCTGTTTTGTTTATGAATGATGAAGTTGTGGTGTATGCTTTGAATTGACATTTTTTGAACTATTGTTTTTCTTTCCTCTCTCATTTTGAAATGTTTTATCAAATAAATTTTTTGGATTTACTCTTGTTCGTTACTCTTTTGCCCCCTCTGTGATTAGAAAGTAATTTATACTATCAGTTTCATCGAAAAGAAAAAAGAGGTGTGATCCATGAAATCAAATGAAACGTCAAAATATCTTCCTATAATAGTGGGGATTGTTGCTGTTATTGGGATTGTTGTAATGATATTGAATAGTGGTTTGATTTTAAACAGCACAACTGTTTCAGGGTGGGCTGTCTCCATCGCAAAAGTTGTAAATCCAACAATGAAAATAAGTTGTAAGGATAGCGATGGTGGTGATGATAAGTACACAAAAGGAGAAACTATCGGAGCGGAATCTAGAGGAGGGGCAGTATCCACATTTACTGATACTTGCATCCATTTTACTAATACCGCGGAAGGAGTACTGGAGTATTATTGTGAGATGGGATTAGTAAAGTCTAATGACCCTGTTTGTAGTTCAAATGGATGTCAGAATGGTGCTTGTGTAAGGTGAGTAATGATTGAACAGAAGTTATTTTTTCTATTTTTTTACCAACTCATCTTATACCTGAGAATCGCAGCAATGCCGCCAAGACCATCTAATTTCTTTCCGCCTTCATGCTCTGCGCTGACTATATGCACATTTCCATTTGCCTGATTCACTGTTCGCATGAGCCTGTCTAATTGCGCGAATACATTCTCCTGCCGCATTTTTTGGATTAACGCATCGGTGACGAGGAGTTCGCTTATTGCGCCTGCTTCTGCCGCTTTTCTTGTTTCTTTCATTCCATACACTGCGTTTCCATCCTTGACAATTTCTTTCATCACATCATCTACTAAATTTATCTCTCGCACAATATTGTCATCTTTAAGCGCAGTCATTGTTTCAGGGCGCTTGAGGACTTCTTCAAATCCAGCTTTGCTGACATCACTACAGGTTGCAAGCAACACTTTTTTCGCGATTGCTTTGCTCTTGATTTCTTCTTGTAAATATTCTTTCCAAAAACCAGGACTTGCGACAATTATTTTATCAAGCTCATATCTTTTTTCGTATTCTTCTATTTGCTTCACGACATCTTGATAGAATGTTGCTTTTACTTTTTCAGGACTTGCTTTTTTTTGTACTTCGCCTTTCATTTCTAACAGGAATTCGTAGCCATATCGTTTCATTGTCGCGAAGAATGCTTCGTCTCTGTCGACAAGGCAGAGAAGCACTTTTGCCTGTTTTGTTTCTGCAGCTTCTTTGAGCTTTTCCAGTTGATATTTTAGCCACTGCTCTTTTCTGATCGTGAGCGTTGTTCCCGGTTCTCCATTAAACGTGTGATAGGTTCCTCTTGGCACATCTTCAGGACCATTTATGATTTTGCCTGAGATTCTTAAGATGTTTGCGTATTTATGAAATTCTACTTTTTCCACGTCAATTTCAAGATGCACTGTCTTTCGTATTACTTTTTGATCTCTATCGCTTCCTGCCCCTTCTAACTTTATTTTTCGCTCGGTGAGTCCTTCGACTCTGTCTTTCTCTTCAATAATGGCACTGAGATACCAGAGATCATCGAGGTTGTCGATCTGTACTTTGATTTTCCCTTGCTTGAGGTCACGATGGAGGATTTTCATTCGTTTCTGCTTTCTTATGCAGTTAATATGTTTTTCCTAAGTAAAAATAATCCCAGACGGCGTATCCCACGTCTAAAGACGTGGGCTTTGCCGTCGGGATTATTAAACATGAGAAGATAACGGCTTCATCCCCGCACTAAAGTGCGGGGCTTTCGCCGACTTCTCATGTAATAAAATCCTTTAGTACCCGCCGCAGCAGGCGGCACGACGGACGTGTCACTTCGTTCCACGTCCTACGCGACACCCCGCAACTGGTTACGCTCGGTTGACACGCAAAGAGGAGCATGAAGCTCCACGTCGCAACCTCTCTACTCTTTCTGCGTGGTTGCGATATGTGGCTGCAAAGCCACATCACCTTTCCTCAGGCTTTGTTAAAGGCTGGGGGCGTCCCCCGTCGCGTCGTGCGCCAGCGGCGGGTACGCAAAAAACAACAAGGTGCAAACTGAGTGCAGAGGGAATTTCCATACAAAGTGTGGAAATTTCCTTTGCGAATAGGACATTTGCGTAGCAAATGGCCGTGTTTGCTGCCCTTGTTGTTGTTTTTTGCAAATTCATACTCCAAAATAACTGTGCTCATAGAAAACCTTTTATATCCCTATATGCAGAAAATGACGAAGAGGAATGCTTTTGCTCTGCTTTTGGCACTGCGGACATTGCTCGGGAAAAAAGGTGACGTGAGTTGAAGATTATACATAGAAAAGCGCAAAGCGCAAGTTCCGCAGCAACACTTGTCATTCTTATTGCAGGATTCATTCTCTTGTATATTCTTTTTCTCCCTGCAGAAGAACGTGAAGCGCTTCTCGGTGATGGGAGTTATGTGTATCCTGAAGGAAGTTCTTCCACAACCACTGGCGCAACAAGTCCAGCATCCGCGGCAGCGGCATTAGTCGCTGAAACTGTTCTTTCAGAAAGTCCAGGTAGAATTTATTATCTTCAAGAATCTTCTTTTGAACATAGCATTTCTGCGGTGAATTTGTATACGTTCACAGAAGCAACAGTTCTCTTTTCTCAAGATTCTTTGTATGTTAAAAATGGGATGTTTGATGAACTTTCTCGCAACCTTACTTTTTACGTGGATGATCCTGATTATACAGATAACGTGCTGCTTTCCTTCAATGTTGACGAAGGACAAGGACGCATTATTGTCAAACTCAATGGCAATCTTATCTATGAAGGAGAAATTACTTCTGGCGCAATCACTCCTCTTGACCTCAGCGCATATTCTCTCTCTGATGTAAACATTCTTGAGTTTAGCGTGAGCGAAGTTGGCTACAAATTTTGGACGACCAACGAATATCAGCTTGCGACGCTTCAAATTACTGGTGATGTGACTGACATCAGCCAGCAAACGAGCAAGACAACCTTCACTGTCTCTGATGTGGAGAAATTCAATGTTGAACTTGCACGATTATACTTTTATCCTGACTGCAATCCTCGCGAAGTCGGTCCTTTGAAAATCAGCGTTAACACAGAATTAGTGTACTCTTCTATTCCTGACTGCCAGCAGATTAACATGGTTGAATTTTCCCCAACCGCGCTTTCCGCGGGAGACAACTATCTTCTCTTTAAAGCAGAGAAAGGAGAATATTTGATTTATAGTATTTCTGTCAACACAGAACTCTCTGAACAGGAATATCCTGTTTATTATTTTGATATTGATGATGACGCGTTCCTTTACAGCGAAGAATATAGCAGAGACCGCTTTATTGCAGATTATGATTGTGGAGAAAGTGATGGCTATTGTCCATCCGGCTGCCAAGAAGATGATGATCCAGACTGCTGCTTTGAAGGACGCAACAAATATTGGTGCGATGTCCAGCCAAGCGACGCTGACGCACGCTGCGCAGAAATCAGCGAAGTAGATACCTCGAAATGCTCTGTTTGTTCCACAGGATATGAAGATGAAGATGGCTATGCTCCGGATGAATGCGAAGAGCAATGCGGTGATGATCACGATGGTACTTGTCCTTCTGGATGCAGCGCGTCTTATGATAAAGACTGCTGCTTTGACCAAGACGAAGATAATTTCTGGTGTGATGTTGTGCCTTCCACTGGCTTGGATAGTGTTTGTGAAGCAAGCTTAAGCGAAGATGAATGCGATGTTTGCTCTACTGGGTACTCGAGCCAAGGACAGATTGTCAGTGATTTCTGTCCAACAGAAGGAAGTTCTGATGTGACAGAAGTGTATGAATTTTTCCCAGGGTATGACGCGTGGATTGTGTTTACTTTTGTTGATGATGAAGAACGAAAAACATCGAACATTTATGTCAATGGACACAAATTTTACTTAGACACGTATGACATTGAGTACGAGCGCCAGATTACTGATTATATTGAACCTGGTACGAATTCTATTAAAATAGAACCAACACGATCTCTTGAAATCAGAAAGATGGATGTTGAGGTTAGGGAGAGTGAGTAGGATTTTTTCATAATACTTTTTCTTTATTCATTATTTTCTTGTTATGATTTATCTTAGCAAAAAAATAACAACAACGATGGCACAGACGGACAACTTTTTGGCTTTCTGGCTTTCCCTATGCCAAAAAGCTTGTCCTACTGCGCAAACCACAACCCTAGCCTTCACTTCGTTTAGGCATAGGAACGTGGTTCGCTCCGTCTGGCCATGTTGTTATTTTTTGTTGGAGAAAAACGCACAAGGTCGAACATTCCTGTGAGACATTGTGCGTTGAGACGCGAGCATTTGTCGAGCCTCTCTTTCTTTTTATGATTATTATAAGATTAGATAAGATTAGAAAAAGTAAGAGACTCCCCTTATTCCATCTCGTTTACTCTATTTTAGCAACATATATATACTGCTTTTTCTCATAATCATCTCATGGGAATAGTTCTTACTCTATTCTCCTAAAAAGAGGTTTGATTATGGCTTGGTTGGATACGTTACGCGGTTTGCCTTGGCAGGCATGGGCCTCATCACTCCAATCTATGCGCGACATTCGTTTGCAAGTCGATCGCAAAGTCGGTGAAGCACGACAATGGCATACTGATCAAACCGCAGAACGAACACGACTTCTCGCTGAACGACAAGCCGCACAAGCACGAGTCAATGACTTGAAAGATTTTTCTCGATTTCCAGGCATGACACCAGAACAACGTTCCGCACAGATTGGGCAACTCCAATCGCAAATGCCTGGATGGATTTCTTCTCAGCATCAACACCCTTGGGCACAGCTTGCTACTGCTGCTGTTCGAAAACCTTTGTCTATTGCATGGCATGCGATTCGTGGAGCAGGTGGCGCTATTGGACCTGCACACATTACTCCAGGAAGCAACACGATGCTTCTTGCTCTTGCGATAGGATATCACTTCGCAAAATTATTTTTGATCACGCCGACACTCTATTATCTTCTTTGGATTAATTTTTTAATGATCTTGTTTGTGATCTTCTTCATCTTTGATCCAAGCGAACGCAATGGCGATGTATACAGAACGCTTTTCATCTTTGTGTTTCTTTTTGAAATACTCATTCCTTATGTCACTAATGATTTTGCGATTCTTCAGCAGATTGATTTCATTAGGTTGTATGTCGCGAATGGTTTTATCACATTAACATGGATATATTATGCTGTTCTTATTCGTGGTCAAAGTATTGCTACTGGTCCAACTCGTTGGTTTCGTTGGTTCCTTGCTTTATTCCTTCTTGGTATCATCTTTTATGCTATAGGTACAAGCATGGTTGAACTTAGCGACATTGAACTCGATACTGCAGGCGCTGATCGAATGTATGCAGCGGGGCTTATGTGGGACAAAGCATGGGAAGGTTGGGGTATGCTTTGGAACGGCGTTGTTGGTGGCTTTGGAAACATGCGCGATATTTTTAGCATGCGCATGAAACAAGCAACAGGCGAATATTATTACGGCGTTGTTGAAGAAAACGAAAATGAAAAACTCGGCGTTTATTTAGAAGATCTTACTGCTTCAAAAACAGAATATGAAGAAAATGAACCAGTCACTGTCTACGCAACACTCCTCGCGCGCACGCTTGATGACGCAGTGACTGTTGGTGTCGCATGCTACGCAGGAAGCGAGAAAAACAGAATGAACGGAAGTGTCTACCCTGATGATTCGTTTGAAATTTATAATTTGCAACAAGAAGAATTGGATTGCAGCTTTGAAAAACTTCCTGAAGGAACAAATAAAATTACTTATACCGCGGAATTCAATTTCCAGACTATTGGGTATTTGAAACGCTATTTCACTGATCGTGACGCGCTTACTGCAGCGACACGGCAAGGTATCGATCTTCTCGACGAATACCAAATCCAAGACCAGGCTCCTGTCGCGCATTACACCAATGGTCCTGTCGCAATAGGAATGGGACCTGAAGAACCATTACTTGGCATCAGCGAATCCTACGCAGTCAAGCCGCGCCTTGCGCTCACGCTCGATGGTTCGCAAGGATGGGGCGGTGTCATTGCTGCGCTCGATGAAGTTGTTTTGATTATTCCTGAAGAAACAAGTTTGGACATTGCGCAATGCACAGATGATGACTGGACAACGTATACTGTTGATGATTGCATCGCAAGCGAAGAAGGATATAACAGCAAAGTCGGCCAGGAATGCGGCGGGGATGAGAGCTGTCTTGAAGAAATTTGCACTGCACAACTTGAAGGTTATAACGCATATACTCTTGATGTTGATAAACCAGAATACAAAGACATCAAGGATTATATCACGATTAGCTGTCGATTGAATATTGATGATGTTTCTGGCTTACTTGGCGCAACGCCTATCTCGACGCATTATTTCTACGTTAAAACTCGATATGATTATCAGTTGAGCGATGACACGAGCGTGACTGTTGTTGAACGTGAAGAAAGCGCTCCATCTGGTGCTTCTGGCGATGCTCGTCAATCCACAGGAAGCACCCCTACCTTTTCCAGCGCTGAAAAAGATGAATTGCTGCAATATTTATTTTACAATTATGGCGATGAACTCTTTGCCGCACAAACAACGTATGGCACTCCTGTCTGTTCTCTTGCAGGTATTATCGCGCAGACTTCTTCAGGAGACCATAATTACTATCTTGATAAACGAACAGGATTAATGGGCGTGACTGAACAGCTTGCAGAACAACTTAGCTCACAGGCGTCTCTTGATGAAACTTATGATCTGTATGACGCTGAAACGAATATCAATGTTGGCGCGGCATATCTCAAGAATATCGCAGAAACTGTTGGGTATACTGACGATGCATATAGCGCATATTATTATGGTATTTATCGTCTTCCGCAAGCAGATGACACTTCTTCAAATGAAGACGCTGTGCTTTACGCAACACGCGTGCAGGATTATGTTGATCTTTGCGAATCTCTTGTACTTACTGACAGCGTGATGAAGTCCACAAGTAATGCCGATGATTTCTTTAGAGAAGACTCTGTGACTTATGAACCAGACTATTTACGATTTACTCCGAGCAATGCAACGCTCGGCACTTTTGGAAGCTGGACACTCTGGCTTTCTATGGGTAGCGGTGATCGCGCATTGCCTGTCTATTTCTATGCGACCCCTGCTTCTGGTATGACGGAGCTGATCGATTCAGTCAAACCACCTGTCTATGCGCAATGGTTGTTGTTTGAAGGATACCCTTTTGTTCAGGCATATTATGACAGCGATAATTCTCTTTTCAAATACAGATACTTTGAGGACTTTGTTCTCAACACAGATTATCTTTTGGAAGATAAACCTACTGCGCTTGTTCCTGATGTCTTCTATGTAGAATATGATGGTTCCAATATTGTCTTTAGTGTTGCGACAAATCCAGAAGATCTTACAGATCTTGATGAGGTTTGTTCTATCTCATGGTATGAAGACATTGCGTTTGGTTCTTGCGCATCTGATGATATACCTGGTCTTACTGTTCGTAATGTGAAAACACAAGAATCTACTCTTGGTGAAGGGCATGCAAATATTCAAATAGAATGGAATAATGAAAAACAAGTGGAGGCAGCAACATCATGATTCCTGCGAAACACTTTTCTTCAAAACAGTTTTCTTCACTTTGCATTCTTGTTGTTCTTTCTGCGTTGCTTCTTCTTTCTAGTTGCGGCACGACTACTTCCAAAGTTTATACTTCCAACGAAGCATTTTGGGAAGGAACTAGTGGCTTAGATTTTTCTTTCCTTGATGAAAATCCTTCACAAACTGTTTATGAAGACACCCCTTTCACTGTTGCTCTTGAACTAGAAAACACTGGCGCGCATACGCTTACTGGTTTCATTACGCTCTCTATCGAAGATGATTATATGTGTCTTGTTGATGATGATAACGAATGCTCTACTTTTGACGCTGTAGATGAACTCAGTTTATCTGTTCGAGATGACATTGAAGATTACAACGCAGCAATTGACGAGTATACGCTCGCGCTTAAAACTGCGGACGCTGAAACTGCTGTTGATCTTAAACAAAAAATTCAAGACGCACGCACGAACATTGAACGCTTGCGCGATACCACTGCTGTCGCGAATCCGTACAAAACAAAATGGTTTTCTCTTGAAGGTAAGTCTATCTTTAATTATGAAGGCGGCACGACGACGCTCTCTTATCCTGCAAAAGCAAAAACTGTTGGTCCATTAAGTGAGACTCATGACATTGAAATTGTCGCAACTGCATGTTACGAATATACAACAACATGGAACCAAGATATTTGCATTGATACGGATGTCAACAAAATGAATATTTTTCCTGGCGCATGTGAAGCAACTGATGTGAGTTTAAGCGGGCAGGGCGCACCACTTGCGATTACATCGATTGAAAGCAAAATGATTCCTACTGGAACAGGATATATCCGCCCTATGTTTATCATTCATGTGCAGAACAGCGGCAACGGAAAAGTCATTAACAAAGAGAAGATAGAACATGCATGCACAGCAACAGGACTCGCATCGAAGGATTATAATATGGTATTTTTGAAGTCTTTCATGCTTTCCAGCGAAGACTTGATGTATGACTTTAATGGGTATGATCCTGCAACAGGACGAGAATTGAACCCTGGCGATGATGGGGATTTAATTACTTGCACACCAAATCCTCTCACCTTAAAAGGCGATGATGATAAAATTACTTGTATTGTCAATGAAGATGCTGTTGAAGATTTGGATATGTTTTCCATTGAGCAAGCGCCATACATGACGCAGCTTTCGATACAATTTGATTATGGCTACACCTTATCGCAATCAGTACCTGTGACGATTGAGAAGATTGTGACGTATTAGTTTGCATTATTTATTATTTGAGGAAATGTTATGATAAAAGCAAAAAATAACAACAACGATGGCACAGACGGTCGTGCTGACGCACGCCCTACTCCGCGAACGAGAACACCCCACTTCGTAGGGCAACCTCGTTCGCTTCGTCTGGCCATGTTGTTATTTTTTGTCTTATTACTTTGTTTTTCTCTTCTTCTCTCTTCTTGCGGAACATTCTACAGCAGTCAAGAAGCAGACGCATACAGAACTGGAACAGAAGGAGTTGTTCTCTCTTTCCTCGACGATGATTATGTTTTTTATGATCAACAATATTTGAATCTTCAACTTGTTTTAGAAAATAAAGGCGCATACGATGAACCGCAAGGAAAAGTGGTTCTTAGTGGATATGATCCTACCATTGTCAAACTAGATACAGAACCAATTGAGCTTCCTGCAGAATTTTACGGTAAAAATATCTATGCCCCAGGAGGATACCAATATTTTGTTTCTGTCGCAGAAGAAGCGCCTGTTTCTCTCACTCTTGGAGAATCGTATGAAACAACATTGCAAGCAAGCCTTTGTTACAGCTACCAATCTATTGCAACTCCAACAGTTTGTTTACTTTATAGTCCTGAGGACACGTATATTTGCGATCAGGATACTATTGGACTTTCTTCTCAAGGTGGACCTGTCGCAGTCACTGAAGTTCGCCAAGATTATGAACAGGATAAAGTTCGCTTTACTGTCTTTGTGCAGCATGTTGGCGATGGCACTGTGGTCAACGCGTATGACGTTGACGCGTTTGACGCTTGTCCTTTTGGTTTAACTGAAGCTGATTTAGATCATGTCGGCGTTAGTCTGGAAATTAATGGGTTGGATGTTCCAAGCTGTATTCCAAGTAATGGTTATATCGCGCTTAACGACGCTGGGCAAGGTGTTATTATCTGCACGTTCACGCTTCGCGAACAACGCACGTACACAACGCCGCTTAAAATTACTCTCGACTATTCGTATCTTTCTGTGATTGACCAGGATATGGGCATTTATGAAAGCAGCAGTACTGCTGATCGAGAAGCATATGAGCAGGGTGTTTCCCGTTCTTCAACAGATTCTGGTTCAGGTTCTTCTTCAGGAAGTTCTTCGAGTTCTGGAAGTTCAGGTTGCTATTGCAGTGAAGCGAACATGAACAAATGGGGAGGCTGCGTTTGTTTGTATATCAGTGGAAAAATGTATTACTGCAGTGAGGGAGAAACTGAAATCAAGGTTTCTGCAGCAGCGGATGAGTTGGTCGAATATCAAGTGCATGGCTCTTCTACTGTCACAAAGTGTGGTGATTCAAGTAGTCCAACGTCGTCTTGTCCATTTTCTGGATCTACCGTCCCTAAAAAACTCTCTATTTATGGAACAGTCAGTGACGGAAGAACTGTTTCTGAGCGGTGCAATATTGTTTCTACTTAGGTGATGGTTTTTTGATTTTATATTACTCTTTCTGGTTCGTAAGCAAAAAACAACAACAACATTGGCACAGACGGTCAACTTTTTGGCTTTCTTCTCATTGGTTTAGCCAAAAAGCTTGTCCTACTTCGCAAAATTTGCAATGCAAATTTTGCTTCGTCTGGCCATGTTGTTGTTTTTTGCATCGACCTAATTTTATAATTCCACAGTCGCACCAAACTACGGCAATACTCTGCATCTTGCTGCGATTTGGATGGCAGCGAGTGGTGCGTTTGTGTTACTTCCGTCGCAAAACCATAATGTTTATATATTCGTTTTGTGGGAAAGTAGCTTATATTGTATAGTTTGTCGTTTCAGGAGGGATTTTCATGAACATTCATCGATTGCTCTTAGTGTTTGGCGTTATTCTCGCACTGCTTCTTGCAGGATGCGGACAACAAGCAGGATCTGAATCTGTCCAAAGTGTTTGGCTTGGTGGTTCTTATGGTTTAGTTCTTTCTTTCGAAGATTTTGGCGTCGGTAATGAAGTTTATGAAGATGAAGCATTCCCTATTGTCGCACTTCTCCAAAACAGTGGAGAATTCACTATTCAACCGAATGAAGTTGAATTAAAAATTCGCGGTATTTCAGAAAATGATTTTTCTGGTGTTGATTTTGAAAAAACGAATGCTGAGGAACTCACTAAAGTTTCTGAGTATCTTCCTGATGGCGGCTATGAACGTGTTAGTTTTGGTGACGCTGTTTATGAAGGATTAACTGGAACATTTTATGACGCAAACATTTATCTTGAATATACCTATCCTTACCAAACGTATGTGTCTATTCCAAAAGTCTGCTTTAAAGAAGATCTTCGTGATGAACGTGTTTGTGATGTTAGTTCTTCACAAACAGCTTATGCATCAGGTGGTCCAATTCAGATTGGCTCTGTTGTGGAAAAACCATATGGCAGCGGTAGAATTTACTTAGAAATCCCTATTTATAACGCAGGACAAGGACGCAGCAAAGCATATCTTGGTGACGATTTCTCCGCAATCTACGACACTATTAGTTTTGAAGTAGAAACAGCAGGTATGGAATGTACATCACGAGGAGATCCTTCTGTCGCTCGCATGGCACGCGCAACTGCTACAGGAAGCAGTGGCGCAGCAGAAACAACGATTATCTGCATCAGTGATAGTCTTGAAGAAGACGCGTTATACACTGCGCAAGTCGATATTACCTTAACATATTATTATCAAGACTTGGCTTCAACGCGAGTTAGAATCAAGGAAAATCCTGAATTGGATTAATCTTTCTTTTTATTTTGTTATCTTATATTTTGGTGAAACTATGAAAAGTGGCGCGTCAACTGTTGAAAAAATCTTTGAGAATGGGCTTTGGAAATTTAGGTATGTCATTATTATTGTTGTCCTTGCATTATTAATTTCTTCTCTTATCGCGTTTGTTCTTGGAATTTACAGCACGTATGAGGCGTATCACGAATTGTCTGCTGCGTTTAGCCATGGAGAAACAGTTCCTTCTAATCTTATCGTTGTCTATTTGATTTCCTCTCTTGATGAGTTTTTGCTCGGCATTATTCTTATCATTATTGCGCTTGGAGTTTATGAATTGTTTATTAGCAAAATTGATACGCTTAAAGGAGAAGAGATTCCGTATCCTAATTGGTTAACATTTCATTCTCTTGATGACTTGAAAGCGGTCTTGACCAAAGTCATTATCATCATATTAATGGTGTATTTCTTTAAGAGCGCTGTTGTGTTGCATTTTGACACGCCATTAAGTTTATTATACCTTTCTATTGGTATTGTGCTGATCGCTGTCGCGAATTATTTGTCGCACAAGCATAAGAGTTTTGACAAGGGAGAAAAAGGGCATTAGGTTGTTTTCTAATGAAAAATTTATTTCTATTTCTTACACAACGTAAACTGTGCGAGAAGTGCTTCTAATTGGATAAATTCATCAGAACCTTCTGTCATTCTAAACTCAATCTCGCCGCATTTATCGACTAAGGCAACTTTCTGTGCATCAGTCACTGGGAGATTCCAGACTTCTCGCTGAATTTGTTTGATCAAATCAAGACCGCTTAATCCATAGCGGAGCATTGTCTCGAGCATCTTATCTCTGCTTGCGATGAACTTATTTTCTAACGCAAGCTTCAAGAATTCGTTAATCTCTTTTGGTTTCGCGACACTCGCTAATGAGAATACTTCATCTTCTGTTATTTTTTTCGCTACTGCAGCACAACTCTGAAGAATATTCTCTGCTTTTCGACAATCTCCTTCACTACACACATGCAACGCTTCTTTTCCACTTACGTCAAGTTCAATTCCTTCTGTTTTCGCAATTTTGTCAAAGATCGCAAACATCTGGTCTTTTTCGAGTGGGCGGAAGCGAAAGACTGTGCATCTACTTTGAATAGGATCAATAATCTTGCTGGAATAGTTGCAGCTGAGAATAAATCGTGTTGTTTGCGTATAATTTTCCATTGTTCTTCTCAATGCCTGCTGCGCTTCTTTTGTCAAGGCGTCGCATTCATCCAAGAAAATAATTTTAAATGGAACATCTCCAATCGCTCGCGTTCTCGCGAAATCCTTTACTTTTGTTCTGACGACATCAATTCCTCTCTCATCTGACGCGTTGAGTTCAAGGAAATTTTCTCGCCAATTAGCGCCAAACATTTCTCTCGCGATAACTAACGCAGTTGTTGATTTTCCGATTCCTGCAGGACCCGCGAACATCATGTGGGGCATGTTTCTTGCAGCAATAAACGCTTTAATCTTCGCGATAATATCTATTTGTCCTTTTACTTCAGCAAACGATTTTGGCCTGTATTTTTCCGTCCACATAGAATGTTTTAATGCTTCTTGCTGCTCTTCTTCCATAGAGAGTTGGCATCTTGGCTGTTTTATAAAGGTTGTTTTTTTAGAGAAGATTGTTTTCTAGATCAGTTATTATCTTGCTTTTTCTTCTTTTGTTCATAACATATTTTAAAAAAATATTTTGGGATTCAAAAGCAACAGTAAGGCGAATGTATACATGTGAGAAAGGCTAATGTTAATTTAAAACTATAAAAATAAAGAAATTAAATAATATCTTCTTCTGCTATGACGAGGAAGTCTCCAATCGCAATCACTGCGCTGAACGGAATAAGGATATTTCCTTCCTTGTCTTTTTCCAACTCTAATTTTTCTGTATAGGTTGTTGGATTTGCAAGAATCAAATGAATAAGCTCACCGCTTCGTGTTTCAAAAATCATGTCGCCAACTTCACCGAAGCGCTTTCCTGTTTTGCTGACCACTGTCTTTCCAAGTAATTGCCGTGAAAATCGTTTCTCTTCTTCTGCCATTGTTCAAATTCCCCTCTTTTTCAAGGATGAATTTTTCACCTCGTGATCATTCTCTGTTTTTGTCTCTGCCACATAACAAAACTCATATTTTTTTTACTATGTGCCAATGCTCACACTTTGATTTTTTAGTTTCCCCATCTATATAAATGTTTCGTTGGCAGAATTCTCCTCTTTTTCTCTTGCTTTTGGTTCTTGTTTTTCCTCCATGGTGCTTTCAAAAGTTTTATATACGGCAAACAATTCATTTTTTCTATATTTTTTCATTGTGCATGCAAAAAAAGTGGTGATTATGACACGCATTAATCGACTCGTGATGCGCGGGTTTAAATCTTTCGGTGAAAAGACAGAACTTGTTTTTGATCCCAAATATAACTGTATCTTAGGCCCTAATGGTAGTGGGAAATCGAACGTTGGCGACGCGCTCTGTTTTGTTCTTGGCAAAGGCTCTGCAAAAGGGCTTCGCGCTGAAAAATCAGCAAATCTCATCTATAACGGTGGCAAAAGCAAAAAGCCCGCAAAAGAAGGCGAAGTCAGCATTTATTTTGATAATTCCGGCAATCATTTTCCTCTTGGTACTCCTGAGATAAAAGTTTCTCGTATTATTCGCGAAAATGGACAGAGTATTTACAAAATTAATGAGGAGCGAAAAACAAGGCAGGAAATGCTTGAACTTCTTTCTGCTGGCGACATTGATCCTGAAGGATATAACATTGTTCTTCAGGGGGACATTGTGCGGCTCGTGGAGATGTCTTCTGTTGAGCGTCGCGTCATTATTGAGGACATTGCAGGTATTGGTGTTTACGAGGAGAAAAAACAGAAAACCCTCAGCGAGCTTGAAAAAGTGGATCAAAAACTTACTGAAGCAGACATTGTGCTTAATGAACGAAAATCATATCTCAAAGAGTTAAAACAAGAGCGCGATCAAGCGGAGAAATATAAAGATCTTGCAGATAAAATCACGAAAAATAAAGCAACCTATCTTGATATGCAGCTTCGCAGAAAACTTGAACAGCGCGGAGAATTGCAAAAACAAATTGATGGGTATTTGGAAAAAATTACTAAAAAAGATACTGACATCGCTACATTAAAAGCACAGGTTGTTGATAAGAAAGCGCAGATTCAGAAAATTACAAAGGAAGTTGAAGAAAAAGGAGAAAAAGAGCAAGTACAGGTGCTTCACGCTGTTGAAAAATTAAAAGTGGATATTGTCGCGAACAAAGACCGCATCGGCCTTTGCAACAATGAAATTACTCGCTTAAACACAAGAAAAGATCAGCTTCAAAATTCTCTTGTTGAACTTGATGAAAAGATTACCGAGCTTGAAAAGCAATCCGCTGCTCAGGACAAAGAAAAAGAGCGCATGACGAAAGAACTTGCGCAGATTCAGGATAAGATTGATTCTTTCCGCAAAAAAAATAAACTTGATGGCGCTGAAAACATCGACAAAGAAATTGAAGAGTTAGACAAGCTTATTGAAGAAAAACAAAAAGAAATTCAGGGTTTACGTGAACAGCAGCAGCATATTCTTCGTGAAAAAGACAAAATAGATTATCAGATTCATAGCGCAGATGAGCGTATCGCAAAAGTGCTTGAGCTTGAAAAAGAAAACAAAGATGAAATTGCAACGCTGAAACAAATGAAAGAGGAATTCAAAAAAGCAACCCTCGATCTCAATAAAGCACTTCAGGAAGATGGACAGCTTGCCGCGCAGTTTGCGCACGCACGCGAAAAAATGCAGCATGCGCAAGATGAACTTGCAAAACTCGAAGCACGACAAACCCGTATTCGTGAAAGCTCTTCTGGAAACATCGCAATCCAGCGTGTTCTTGAAGAAAAATCATCGCTTGGCGCTGTTCATGGTTTGCTCTCTGATTTAGGTCACGTTTCGAGCAAATACGCGCTTGCGCTTGAAATAGCCGCAGGTCCAAAACTTCGCAGCATTGTTGTTGGGGATGATAAAACCGCTGAAAACTGCATTAGTTTTCTCAAAGAAAAAAAGTTAGGCATCGCAACATTCTTGCCCTTAAACAAAATAAAACCTGCTTCTCTTGATCCTTCTGCAAAAGCAGCTGCAAGCGCGCAAGGTGTTCATGGTTTTGCAAGTGATCTGGTTACGTATGAACCAAAGTTCAAAAATGTCTTTTCCTATGTTTTTGGCAACACGCTTGTTGTGGACAACATTGCGGTCGCACGACGCGTGGGCATTGGTACTGTTCGTATGACTTCTCTTGAAGGTGATCTTGTTGAAACGAGTGGCGCAATGCAGGGTGGCTATCGTGAACGAAATAAGGGGGGTTTAGGATTCCAAGAAAAAGAAGTCGTGGAGAATATCAAGCAGACTGAAGCGGCATTTGCAGACACCCAACGTCTTGTTTCTGTCCTCCAAGAAAAACGAAATGAGATTGAAAAAAACATTACTCGTCTTCGTGAATTTAAAGCAAATCTTGAAGGAGATATTATTACTAAAGAAAAATCCTTGCACCTTGATTCTGAAGATCTTGATGTTTCAAAGAAAGTGAAACAAGAACTTGCTAGCCAGGCAAAAGCGTTTGAGACTCAGCTTGAGGAACTCCAGCGGCAGATTAGCGCATGTAACAAGGACTTCGCAAACGCGAAAATCAAGAAGCAACAGCTTCGTGACGCAATTACGCAGCTTCGCAATCCCCTGCTTATCGCTGAATTGAATACGTTTGAACAAAAGAAAACAGAGTTCAAGCAAAAAATAATGGAACTTGAAGGCTCTGTTCGCAACACTGCAATGCAGATTACTAATATTCTTGCTCCTGAGAAAGAAAACATCCAGAAAATTCTCAAACAACATGAGAAAGAGCAAGTAGACTTTAGCAAAGAAATTGCAGATCTTCAGGAAACAATCAAGAAGCAAGATAGTGACCTAAAAGAGAAAGAGCGTATTCAGAAGGAATTTTATGGCGCTTTCAAGGACCTTTTCAAACATCGCGATGTCTTAAATGAAGAACTTCAGAAGATAGAGAATACTATTATTGTTGCTGAAGAACAGGTTCGTTCTGTTGAACAGAAAAAGAACGCGATCAGCATTGAGCATGCTCGTGTTGGCGCAGAAGTCACTGGTATGGAAGAAGAATTCAAGCAATACGCGACTATTGAACTGTATACTGATAAGACTGAAGAAGCGCTTAAAAAAGAAATTTGGGAATTTGAGCGCATGGTGGAACGTCTTGGTAATGTCAACTTGAAAGCGCTTGAAATTTACGCAAAAGTCGAAGAGGAGTATAACTCTCTTGTTGATAAAAAGAATTCTCTTGCCAAAGAAAAGGATGAAATCTTTGTCATGATGAATGAAATTGAGACAAAGAAAAAAGAAATGTTCTTGAATACCTTTGTTGTGGTCAATCAGCACTTCCAAAACATGTTTATGGCAATTTCTACCAAAGGTCAAGCATTCCTAGAAATTGAAGATGAAGGCAATATCTTCAATGCTGGCGTTTCTATCAAAGTTCGCATTACAGGTAAAAAATTCATGGACATTCGCAGTTTAAGCGGCGGTGAGAAGACCATGACCGCGCTCGCGTTTATTTTCGCGATTCAGGAACATGATCCCGCGTCCTTCTACATCTTTGATGAAGTGGACGCAGCGCTTGATAAAATGAACTCCGATAAACTCGCGAAGTTGATTAGAAGTTACAGCGATCGCGCGCAGTATATCATTATCTCCCACAACGATGGTATTATCTCAGAGGCAGATACATTGTATGGTGTGAGCATGACGCAGGATAACATGAGTAAGGTTGTGAGTTTGAAGGTTTGAAATGAAAACAATCTCTTCTCAGAAACTTCTTGCACTTGCGGGGTTTTATAATAAGAAAGGAATTTCTTGGCATCATCATTTTCTTCCTCCTTCTTGTTTGTTTAATAAAGAGAAAAAATTTCTGATTATTCTTGAAAATGATGAGACTTCTGATGCTTATGTTATGGTTTCTGATAAAAAACCTGCTTTGATTCTTAAGAGATTGGAAGCGTTGTTTTTTGGGAAGAAGAGGTAATGTTTTTACTCTTTTCCTGTATTCCACATCATTTCAAAGAATTGATCATATGATTGTGCTGCTTCTTTTTGATGGATCAGTGTTCCGAGTGGCTTCTCTGTCCAGATAATTATTCCAATTTTGTCATTTCTAATGATTGTTTCTGTTAATGGCTCAAAGCCCGCTTTTGTATAGCGTACTTCTGCTTTTGGATATTTTGCTTCTGCTTTCCATGATGCAAGCGACTTGTTGAAGAGGAGTTTTGCGTGGATTCCTTTTGCTGCTCTTTTTTTATGATAATTTACCCACCATGCATCTCCAAGCATTAATGATTTGACTGTAGAGCCAAAGGTGTGATGCTCTTTACCTCCAGCTTCAAGAAGTTCAACAAGAAGTTCCTTAATTCCTTTTATCCCTCGAAAGGTAATTATTTCTGGCTTCTCTTTTGCCATCTTTTGTTTTAAGAGAAGCTCAGGAAGCAGTTCTTCAAATCGTTCTTTTTTCTCACTGATATAATTTGTAATGTTATTCGGGTTTGTTGCTTGGTATTGATTTCTCTTCCCTTCTTTGACGAATGTGACAAATCCTTTTTCAATCAGCTTATTTAACGTCATGTGGACGACTGAATTCTGGAGATGGCTTTTTTCTAAGATTGGTCCTGCTGTCGCTGTTCCAAGTTCTAGCAGCGCAAGATATACTTTGATTTCTGCGTTTGTCAAACCAATGTCTTCTAAGATTTGTGTGTTCATCTTTGTTCTCTTGTCTTATTGTCTCTTTTTCTTTATATAGTTTATCCTCCAAAATTGGAGAATAAAGGTTTATATGCTCGCCATGTTACTATTGTATCAAGACGAAAGTAAAGTTGCTTGTCTGAATTTATCGTATGGGGGAAAGAAAAATGAGTCAAACAATACCAGTAAAAACAATTGATGAAGTATTAACGCAGTGGAGATCACCACCAAAACGTGTGCTTTTCGTGGTTCGAGAAGAATCTGATCTTAAATTTAATGTTGTGGATGCTTGGAGAAATTATATTTGTAAAAAGTTTGGATCTTCATTTGGATCTGTAAGCGATCTTCCTAAGGGCCATATTATTCATCAATATCTTGAGGCTCCTGGTTGGTATATGGACAATCCTTCTTCTGAAGCTTTTTTCTCTAAAGAAGCTCGTGAAAAAGTTCGAGTTGAATATTTGCTTCGTTATCTCAATCTTTCAGCTGGCGTTGCAGGGCTGGACTATGATCGTGTTATCGCGTATCGTACGCTCTATGAACAACTCGAAGAAAAGCTTTCTTCTTCTGGTGTTTCTGTTGTTCGCTCCGATCTTACTGGTTTTTTTAAATCTACCGAAATCTTAAAATATACTCACCCAACTAATTCTGTTTGGGAGTCAAATGATCCAACGCCTCTTGAAAATGTTCTTTTTGGTGCGACTACTCGTGCTTCTGTGAGAGATTATATTTTTCGAAAATTTCAAGAAAAATTTGATACTGCTCTTTATTTAGGAGGGGGATGTTTTTGTTGTTCAGCAATTCGAAATGATGAGGGAACTTTGGTATTGTCACAAATTTTTGGTAATCGCTTTATTGTTGCAAGTCCATCTAAAAATTTTGAAGGGCATCGAAAAGATGGAGTTGATGATGGTGACTTTGGAAGATATCTTGGTATCTCTGATGGAACCTACGTTGCTCCTACTCTGATTGGGATTTAATTCTCTTTTTGTTCCATCAATACTTTCTTTATCTTCTCTGCTGTCTTTATCCATTGGAATTTCTCTTCCACTGTTTTTCTTCCATTCTTCGCAATCTTTTCTCGCAATTTTTCATTCTCCAGAAGAAGATTTATTTTCAGCGATAATACTAGTGAATTCTTGAACGGAAACAACATCCCATTATATCGCTCTTTGATGTACTCTTTGACATAGCCTACTGGCGTCGCAATCACCGCAATCCCGCACGCCATTGCTTCGAGCGTGCTCAATGATGTTGTTTCTGTGAGCGAGGGAAGGACATAGATATCCATCGCTTGGAGATACGGAACAACATTGTTTTGTTTTCCAACATGAAGAATATTTCTTGTTTCTGTGAAGAGCTCTTCTTCAAGTCCTTCTCCGACAATGAGGAGTTTTACATTCTGATGCTTCTTTTCTATTCTTCTGAATGCTCTGTAGAGTGTGCCGATGTCTTTTTCTCTTCCAATTCTGCCACAAAAACCAATCACTTTGTCTTTTGGATCAATACCCACTGCTTTTTTCGCTGCTTCTTTATTTTCTACAGGAGTAAATCGTTTTGTATCTGTTCCGAGATTAATCACTTCTTTTGGTGTCTTTATTCCAATGACGGTGAGCTTTTCTTCGACTTCCTGCGTTGGAACAATAAGCATCGTGCACTTGTTGTACAGATATCTTGTAAGTAGTCTTGTTGTTATGTTTGTGAAGCCTTTGAGATACTTCACGCTCTTTGTGGTGAGCTCCCATTCTATGCTGTGAATAAAAGAAACAATTGGTTTGTTCAATTTTTTTGCTGCGAGAATTCCACAGAGTCCTATTGGTCCAATGGTTTGGCTGAAGACGATGTCTGCTTTCTCTATCTCCTGCTTTATTTCTTTGTACATGAACTTTGAGAAGTAAATATCTCCAAACTGCATGTCTCTCAGAGGGTAGCGGATCACTTCTATATCTCGTATCTTGATTTTTTCTCCTTTAAAATCCGGCGCTAACACGGTGATCTGAAACTCTTCTCTTATTCTTGGTAATATTTCTAAAAGAAATCTTGTGACGCCATCCCATCTTGGGAGAAAGCAGTCTGTTGCAATGACTAATCGCTTCTTTTCTTGCTTGCCTTCTTTTGTTTCCATATAATGTTAGTTGTTATTTATTGTATTTTTGTGAATTGTTCGCAATATCTTTTTCCGTATTGGAGTCCATTCATGATTCCGCGGATATAAATACTAGGAACCATGGTAATAAGCGCAAGAAACTGGCTGTCATGGCAGCGCAACGCTTTCACTTTTGCCTGAAATGTGTCTGTGATGTCGACTACTAATTTTGGAAGGTTTCTGTTCCGTAGATTAAACGGATTCCAGACATCAAATGTATATATTTCTCCTTTGTAGTTGCTTTCTTTTAGTATAGAAAGAATGATGTTGTTTACTGCTTTATGATCGGGATGCGGATCATTCATGGAATGCGTGAATATTTTTTGTGGATTTTTTTCTTTAATTATTCTCATAATACTTTCTTTTCTCTTCTTTTTTGTAAACTCATTAAAGAAATCTCCTTCTTTTAATCCAAGGTGATAAGATCGCTTGATATCGAGAATTTCATCTGCAACAATGAGTTCTCGTACTCTTGTTTTGATGATTTCTTCTTTATGAAAATGCGGATGCGATGATTCCCCAAACGAGAATATGAAGACTGTAATCTCTTTCCCTCCTTTAGCGTATTTTGCGAGTGTGCCCCCTGCACCTATAATCTGGTCATCGTTATGCGCGCTAAAGACAAGGATGGATTCTGGCATTCTTGATATTAAGGAGAGATTCCTTATTAATGTTTTGATGGAAAGAAGAGTGCATCGGCCGGGATTCCTTTGTCAGTGTAAGGGCAAACTGCCCTTACCAACCCTAGATTAAGTACGGCATTCACTTCGTTCAGCCGTACGAATGTTGAAGAATTTGTTTAGAATTAAAAAGAGTGCATCGGCCGGGATTCGAACCCGGATCAAAAGCTCCCTTCGTGTATCAAGGTTTGGCTTGATATCATGGAAGGCTTCTATTTGCTAGCTCTGATGTTTGCACATACAGAACTCCTAGCCGTTGGACTACCGATGCACGATTGTCCACCTCTGAGAAGAAACCATTTATTTATAAATTTACTGCTTATGTTTTTGTCTCACAAACAAAAAAATCTGATCATAAGTTCGCTTGATAATCGCTAAGCAACACTAATATGCTGTCCAATATTCTTCGTTATTTTAGACTTTTAATAAATATCTGAAGATACCTTAGCGATGCTTGGCGAATCAGTGAGTTGTACTGCGTGAGCAATATATGTTCCTTCTTCCTGTGATTACTCCTCTATCTTTCCAATCCGTCTCTCATGCTTTCCGCCTTCGAATGCAGAAGAGAGCCATGCTTGGATACATTTTATTGTTGTTTCTTTGTCTGCAGTTCTCGATCCAAGACAAAGAATATTCGCATCATTATGCTGCTTTGCCATCTGCGCTTCATACTCGCTCGCGACATGCGCTCCTCTGATACCTTTTATTTTATTCGCTGCAATACTCATGCCAATGCCTGTTCCACAAACAAGAATTCCTTTCTTTGTCGCATCTCTGCTGACTTCTTGCGCAACTTTCTTCGCAATATCAGGATAATCACAACTTTCTTCAGAATCTGTTCCTGCGTCTATGATTGCATATTTGTTTTCGTGCAACCATTGCTTTACTTCCTCTTTTCTTTGGAATCCTGCGTGATCCGCGCCAATAATAATTGCGTGTTTCATTTTTTGCATTGTCTCTTTGTAATTTTCTGTGTTGAATATTCCTGTACCGCTGACAATTATATTTGCTCCTGCGTTGATTGGGGTGTGTACATTTTCTACTTTTATGCCGCCATCCACTTCAATGTTTTTGTCTGGAAACAGCTTTCTGAGTTCTTGAATCTTTTTGTTCGTTTCCTGGATGTATGCTTGCCCACCTTTTCCGGGGACAACAGTCATTACTAATATGAAATCTGCGGATTCGCAGATTGGAAGCACATTTTCTATTGAGGTTTCTGGATTTATCGCAATTCCTGCTTTTTTTCCTCTTGCTTGTATTTTTTTTATTGCTTCTTTGTGATTTCCTTGACTTTCGCAATGGATGGAAATCATGTCCGCTCCTGCTTCTATGAACGTGTCGATGTATTTCTCAGGTTCTTGCACCATGAGGTGCACATCGAGTGGAAGCGTTGTTGCTTTTCTGAGTTGTGATGCTATTTTTGGATCAAGGAATGGTGTTTTGTTTTCTACAAATATTCCATCCATAACATCAATGTGAATGAGGTCTGCTGTTTCAAGTTTCTTGAGTTCTGATTCTAAACTCTTGAGGTCTTTTATTGCTAGTATTGAGGGGGCTATTTTGATGTGTTGCATTATAGTCGAGAAGTGCTTTCTGCATTAAAAATATTCCTGCTTTTTACGGCTGATAACCACTTTTATTCCCAAAGTAATTACTCTCTTCATCATTTGGTTTGTAATTAGCACCAGAAGAACTACTATAATCTCCTGAACTAGAATTACTGTTGTATTCCCCGCTTGCACTGCCGCTTCCATAACTTTCACTCGCTGTGTTGCTTCCATATCCTACAGGCCCACCTGTTGCGCCACCTACAAACTCATTTGCCTGCTTATCGCTCATGTGAAAGGTGTCTTGCAAAAACTGGACACAGCATGGACAGGTTCGCACAGGCGCTGCCGCAGTTTTATGTCCAGAACTTTGCCATTGTTGTTGTTGCTGCTCTTGACGCTGCTGTTCAATGGATTTTGCTTTCTTTTCCTCTTCCATCGCTTGTCCAAAGCCATGCGCTTTTCCAATCACCGCGTTTGGATCTCCTTGCGTAAAAGAAAACAATGTTTGCTCCTGTGGTGCCATATGTTTTTCTCTGTTGTCCAGCATGTGAATCTCTAGCGCTCTTTGTATTCGTTCTTTTTTTTCCTGCTCTGAGACAATACTGTCTATTCCTTCTTCAATAATTGGCGCTTGACTGAATTGTACCATTTTGTTTTTTCTCTTTGTTCTTTTCTTCGCTTCTTATGTAAAGCATCTTTTTAATGCTTCTTCTATTTTTTGTGTATCAAATCCTTTTCCAATAAACACGAGCATTGTTTGTTTCTTTTCTTTTTTCCAGGGCATTTCTGTTTTGACATCAATTCTTCGTCCTACTTGTTGATAGATTGCCTTGTTCTCTAGTCCTTTGAAAAAAATAATTCCTTTACTTCTAAAAATTGCCTCTGGTAAATTTTGTGCAAACAATTGGAATTTTTGGATATCAAATGGTTTCTCTGCTTTGAACATAAATGAGATGATTCCATCTTTTTCTATGTGATTTCCAAACTCATCATGGGCATGATCTTCTTCTTTCCAATTTCCTTTTTTGTTGACAAAGCGTTTAACGTCAAATTGTCCAATATTGAGGATCAGTTCGAGTGGGATTATACTGTGGCTTGTTTCAATAATTCTTGCGTGTGGTGCTTTTGTTTGGATTTCTCTCGTGATATGTTCGCGCTTTTTGTCGCTCACTGTTTCTTTTTTGTTGAGGAGAATAATGTCCGCTGCTTTAATTTGATCTTCTCCATTGCTTTGTTTGAGATTATGTTCAAAGTGATCCGCGTCCACTACTGTAATTATTGCATCCAGTTCTGTTAGTTGTTGGAGTTCCTTGAGAAAAAATGTCTGCGCGACAGGGATTGGATTCGCAACTCCTGATGTTTCAATAATGAGATGCTGCATATTCTTGTGCTTTTTGAGAATGTTAAGGATCATATTGATGAGATCTCCCCGCACTTGGCAACAAATACAGCCATTGCTTAATTCAATGATATCTTCTTTTGTCTTCACAATTAATTCGTTGTCAATGCCTATCTCTCCAAATTCATTGACAATCACCGCAAACTTAATTCCTTTGTTTTTGGTGAGAATATGATTCACTAATGTTGTTTTTCCAGAGCCGAGATAGCCAGTTATAATTGTGACAGGGAGGCGCTTTTGCTTCTTTGCCTTGTTTTTTTTCTCTACTCTTTTTTGCATTTTCTTTTTTGTTTGTTTTGTTTTCATTTTTATCCATATCTCCTCAAAAACGCAATGTCTTTTTTTGCTTTTTCTATATTTCTTGGAGTCTCAAGTGTTATGTCTCTTTCTTTTGGAATATATTTGAGATATTCTTTTACTGAAAAATTCCCATCTCCTATATGTATATGCTGATCAATAGGCACTTCTACATGACCGTCACAAACATGACCATGCACTATAGGTAATGTCTTTAGCTCTTTCAGAAAATATTCTGGATTTTTGTGCATTTCCATCCCTGATATGATCGCGTGCGAAAGATCCAAACAGATTCCTGTTTTAAACGTCTTTGTCAGAAACAGAAGATCTTTTTTGTCATAACAGAACAT
Source organism: Candidatus Woesearchaeota archaeon (assembly GCA_016214075.1). Lineage (NCBI taxonomy): Archaea > Nanobdellati > Candidatus Woesearchaeota > Candidatus Woesearchaeota archaeon. The sequence goes on along the minus strand of JACRPI010000043.1, from coordinate 44,535 downwards.
ATATTGTCCATTTGCCACTGCAATAAGATTCTCAAAAATTATTCTTTTATCCCACGTCGCTTGCAGCTGTGCAGCAGCTTCTTTTAATGAACACTCTTTGTTCTCGATATGTCCTGCGTGGACGATAATTTTTTCCGCATTGAACTTATCTGCTAAATGAATTGCCCAGTTTGTTGCTGCTTGATTCTTTTTTCTTTTCGCAGGATTTGCGTGATTGATCCCAAACCCATCATGTTCATGATGAATGATCACGGATTTTGTTCTTTCTTGCAGCCATGTGTATTCCGCGCCTTCCACTGCCATAATTTCTACAAAGTCAATGTAGGGTTCCATAATTTCATAAAACGCCTTCCCATTCGGGAATATTTTTACTCCTATACTTCTCATATACTCTTTTCTTTTTTCTTGCTATATATACTTTATGTCACTTTCTTCTTTTCGACACCATGCAATAACACTTTTTCCGAGAATAAAAACCTTTTTATACTTTGGTTTCCTGAAAAAGAATCATGAATCAACTTCGACAACTTTTCTTTCCGACCGATGACCGAAAATTCTTCCGCATGCTTGTGGAACTTAGCTCTCAGATTTCCCGCGGCGCGACTGTTTTCAAAGACTTTGTTGATACTTACGAAAAGCTTTCTGATCAAGAAAAAGGACAGCGGGTAGCGGATATTAAAGAGTTAGAACATCGCTGCGATGAGTTAAGTCATATTATTATTATGCGTCTCAATCGTTCCAACGCGAATACAGTGCACATGGAAACCATTCACGCGCTTGCTTCTTTGTTGAGCACAATAATGGATAGCATCAGCGATGTTTCCAGGCGTATTGTGCTTTTCCGACTTATAAAAACCAATGCTGAACTTCAGCAATTTGCTCTTCTTGTGAATAATTCCTGCAGAGAAGTTCATGCGATGATTGAACAATTGCACGATTCTCGTAACATTAACAAATCGATCATTCGGATTCATGGCATTGAACGTGAGGCGGATTATGTGTATCATCTCGCGATGGCGGATCTTTTTGCGGTCAAACAGCGCGACGCTCGTGAGTTAATTATTTTGAAAGATTTGTATGATCTTCTTGAGAATACTGTTGATAAAACAGAGTTTGTCGCTCGCGTTGTCGAGAATATGGTCGCGAAGGATAGAGAGTAATTGTTTTTATGACCAATAATGTGATTATAATAATCTATTCGCTATGAATTAGTTTCTTTATTAATATTTGTTTAACATTTTGCTTCCTCAGTTTCTAAGAAAACGAATTATTTATAAATTTACACATTTAACGTTACATTATGACTACATATACCAACAAAAGAATAGGGATTATTTTTACAGGGGGAACTGTCGCTGGAAATGTTGCTAAAAGTGCTGTTTCACAAAACGTAAAATCAGATCCAAATAGTTTTAAGGTTATTTTGGATAATTCTGTTGATATTGTGAAAAAGAATTGGCATATAGAAATCTCTCCTTCTATCACAGAATTGTTTAATGTTGATAGTTCTAACATGCAACCTGAAAATTGGACGATGATGATAGAAGAAATCCAACGCACTTATGATGATTATGATGCGTTTATTATCCTTCATGGTACAAATACTATGGGATATACTGCAGCAGCATTAACGTTTGCATTAGAAAATATCAACAAGCCGGTTATTCTCACAGGAGCTCAAGTTCCTTTAGGCTATTTAGGAACAGACTCTGTCACAAATTTGGTCAATTCTTTGCGAGTGGCTGTTTGGGGCTATCATGAAATTAAAGGAGTAATGGCTGTTTTTGGAAGCAAAATAATCACTGGCGCGAGAGTGAAGAAGGGAACTGATTTTGATTACGATCCTTTCAAGGCTTTTCAAACAGGGGAATTAGGAAATATCGGAAGATTCATGAGAATTAATGAATCTGCTATGAAAAAACATATTACTTATTTATCTAAATACAAAGCATTGGCAATTTAGTCAAGAGTCTTAAGCGTTAAAAAGAACTTCGACACAAAAAGCATCGCCTCGCTTACTGAAGTTCCAGGTATGTCTGTAGATCTTTTTCAATCATTAGTAGAAAATAATGGTATCAAAGCTTTTGTCTTTAGATCCTTTGGAGCAGGTGATCCGAGTAGTCATTTATTCCCTGCTTTTGAATATTTAAAGAAAAAGAAAATCCCTATAGTTGTTACTACTCAAGCACCAAGTGGTGTTTCAAATTTCCAAGTAAATGAAACAGGGCAATATTTACGAGAACACGATTTAGCTATTCCTGCGTATGACATGAGCATTGAGTCCATGACTGTAAAATTGGCTTGGTTATTAGCCCAAAAAACAAAATATGAAGACATCAAGCAAAAGATGGTTGAAGATATGCATGGTGAGATTACTCTTGAGAATGAATTAATTTAAAATATTATTCTTACTTTCTAATTCCCTACCCATTTACTATACACATTCTTCGCTTCTTCTTTTGTTGCTGCTTTGATCAAACATCTGCCATCATTGAACAAAAAGAAATCTGCGTCATTATTCGTGAAATGAATTCCATATGCTGTCGCTTTTACGATTCCATTCTGCTCTAACCTTTTCTTTATTGCAGGAATATTAGGTGTTCTTCCTTTGATCTGGATTCTTCCTTGTCCACATAATTTGATGGAAACTGTTTCTTTCTTTCCTTCTAAGAATTCATACTTCTTCTTTTTGCAGCAGATGCATTTTGCATTGCTTTTTACTTGTATTTTCTGCAGTTCTTGTTTCCACACATCAACCGCAAGCAATTCTTTTGCTGTTTGTTGTTTGGTGAGTACTTTTATCGCTTCTGTCACTTGCAACGCTGCGATTGTTGTGGTGATTGTATTCAAAACACCAGCAGTATCGCAGGTTTCCAGACTTCCTGGCTTTGGCACTGCGAACAGACAGCGGAAGCAGGGTGTTTTGTCTGGAACAATCGTGAACAGTCTGCCCTTTGTTCCGACCGCGCTGCAATAGATCCATTGTTTTTTGTTTTTCACACAGAAATCGTTGATCAAAAATCGTGTTTCCATATTGTCTGTGCAATCAAGTATAAGATCGTAGTTTTTGAGTATCTCCGCTGTTTCATGATTCAGTTCAAGCGGATAGACTTCAATTTTTATTGTGCTGTTTGTTTTCTTGAGCCACGCTGCAGCGACTTCTGCTTTTGGTTTATTGCAGTCTTCTTCTGTAAATATTGTCTGCCGCTGGAGATTATGCAGTTCAATAACATCTCGATCCACAAGTCCTATCATTCCAACTCCTGCTCGTGCAAGAAGATTTGCTGTTGTTGTTCCTAACGCGCCAAGACCAATGATAATTACTTTTGCAGTCTTGAGGAGCTTTTGACCTTTTGATCCTATTTCTTTGAGTAGTTCTTGCCTGCTGTACCTGCTTGCTTCTTTGGCTTTCATTTTTTTCAATAAATGAACTATCATATAAAAAGATTAGTCCTTCTTTAAGGTTTTTCTGCTATTTTTATAAAAGCGTAACCTTTTAATAGTAGAAGCACTTGTAAAATTCACAGTGTCTCGACTCTCAAGTCAAAAATGCAGTTTATTATGCATTGGTTGTTATTGCATGTTGCGTTTCACTGGTGAGTTTGAGTACGTTATTCATTTATTTTGAGTTTTTAAAAAAAGTGGGAAAAAGGGAGGGTGTGTTTTATGATAGTAAAAGAAGAACTGTTAGGAAAACTACGTCGGTATTTTAAATTAAACTTATACGAAGTCAAAATTTGGGCCGCATTGTTATCTCGGGGAGTCTCCACAGCTGGAGAACTCAGCGACATCGCAAACGTTCCACGCAGCAGAAGCTATGATGTTCTTGAAAGCCTTGAGAAAAAAGGTTTCGTTGTTATGAAACTCGGGAAACCAATCAAATATCTTGCAGTTGCTCCATCTGAAGTTATTGAACGCGTTAAAAAGAACATGAAGGGAGAAATTGAAAACCGCATTAAACATCTTGATGACATGAAAAACACAGAACTGATCACTGAACTTGATACCTTGCACACACAAGGGGTTGATCTTGTTGAACCAGCTGATCTTTCTGGCAGTCTTCGTGGACGACACAACCTTTACAATCATCTTGAATTGACGATTCGAAACGCAGAGCAATCTGTTGTTTTGATGACCACTTCTCAAGGGTTGATTCGTAAAGTCGAAGGATTAAAGTCAACATTTGAGAAAATCAAAAAACGTGGTGTTAAAGTGCGCATCGCTGCTCCTTTGACCAAAGAAACAGCTGCCGCAGTGAAGGATCTTTCTGATGTTGCAGAAATTCGCCATACAGATAGCAAAGCGCGATTCTGCATTGTTGATGGTAAAGAAATGATCTTCATGGTTCTTGATGATCAAGACGTCCATCCTACCTACGATATTGGGATTTGGATTAACACGCCATTCTTTGCAACAGCAATGATTGATCTTTTCAACGTCGCATGGGAAGATATGAAACCAGCAGCAAAGGTTTTGAAGTAGGGATTTATTTTTTCTTTATTATCTTTTTTTATAATTTTATTTATTTCTTCTTTTGCTTTATGGCAAGAATAGTCTTTCTCTTTTTTCTACCTCTTCATTAAATAAAATATAGCCAATTGGCTCAGGCAATTTTGTGTACAGGCCAAATGCCCAAAGCACATCAACCCATTTTCCCTCATTATCAGTTCTTCCTTGCTTTCTTCCTAAACTAAATACTCTTCCTTTATATTCAAATAAATCTCTTGGTAATGATGCTACTATTTCTAATGGCATTGTCCTTTGGTTTATCTGATGTGGTTTTAGGATATTTACTACTTCTTCTTCCACTTCTGTTATTTCTCTCATTCCCCTCATTCTTAAATACCATTTGTTTATTCGTGATACATCCTCGGAGTGAAAATAATTTCTTGAAGAACGCGTTATATACCAAACATGGTATGATACCAGCAATAATTCCTCTTCTTCTTTTATTCTTTCTAACGCTGCTTGATCACTAATCTTAAGATATGGTATAAGTCTTTTCAAATCTCTTTTTGGAATATGGTGATGTCTGTTGTAGCCACTTATTGGTTCAACAGGCTCATATAGCGGCATTTCGTTTAAACCAAAATTTGCGGCTATATCTCTCACAAATCTTGAATAGTTTCCACCATCAAAAGGACGCCAAAAATCTTGCAGCATTTCTGGCTTAAATTGTCTGTCTGCTTCATCAGAAATTGCAATTAACGCTTCCAATATTTGCTGACCAGAAAGGGATCTATTTCCTGTGAGTTCTGTTCTTCTTCTTGCTTGTAAATCTCTCATCACAAGAGATACTTTTCGTCTTATTAAAAGGTTATTCGTTATGAACTGGTTTTCTTTCGTTGATTATTTCTTTAATTTCTAACTCTTTAATAAAAACCCCATTGCTGCTGCAATGGGTCCCCCTGGCATAAAGCTTTTGCTTGTGCGTGTATTTTTCTTTCTTTATATTCATCTGTTGTTTGTGCGTGGATAGCTCTCTTCCTCGCAACTTTTATATACCTTCACAGTTCCTTTCTTTCTATGACTGTCAACATTGCACAACTTATCGCAAAACTCCATCCGCTTGAACGAAAAGTGCTTCCCGCACTCCAAAAAAGCTCTGCTTTTCACGAAATAGTTGGCGTTACGGGGTTACAAGAAGTCGAAGTCATGCGCGCACTGCAATGGCTCCAAAACAAAGAACTCGTCACCCTCTCTGAGGAAATCCAAGAAGTTATTTCTCTCGACAAAAATGGTCAATTGTACAAAGAAAAAGGACTTCCTGAAAAACGTTTTTTGAAAGCACTCGAAGGAGCAACTGTTGCACTGCCCCTTGCTCATGTTCAGCAGAATAGCGGCCTTGATCAAAACGAAATGACTATTTGCATGGGATTGCTGAGAAAAGGAAAGTTGATTATTAACCAAAAAGATGACACCCCTGTTCTTGATGCGGTCAACAATCCAAAAGAAGTTTGTGTCTCCTTAACAACTGAAGGAAAAATGGCTATTAATAAAAATATCTTCGCTGATAAAGAAAAATTCCTCGCTTCTTTAGAATATCCACGCGATGTTCGTGATGTTTCTCCACAAGAACAAGCTGTTCTCAAAGAGCTTTCTTCACGAAAAGACATTCTTAAAAAAACAGTGATTAAACTTCGCTCTGCGGTCTTAACGGATCATGGAAAAACCGCGCTGACGTTTGATCTCACTAAAGCGTTTGTTGAACAACTCACTCCAGAAATGCTGCAAACAGGAAGCTGGAAAAATCATGAATTTAGGCATTATGATGTTCAGATCAACGTTCCTCCTATTTCTGGCGGTAAACAACATATTGTCACGCAGGCGATTTCCTACATCAAACAAATTTGGCTCGACATGGGATTTGTCGAGATGAGTGGTCCACTTCTTCAAACTTCATATTGGGATCTTGATTCGCTTTTTGTTCCCCAGGATCATCCTGCCAGGCAAATGCAAGACACTTTTTTTATCAAAGATGCATCAGGGAAAAAGATCGCGCTTGGCAAACTTCCTAAAGATTTCGCGAAAATCAAAGAGATTCATGAATCTGGCGGCAAAACAGGAAGCACTGGTTGGCAGACCGCCTGGAAAGAAGAAGAAGCACAAAAAGTACTCTTGCGAACGCATACCACTGTTCTTAGCGCGCTCAAACTTGCAGAGCTTGGTCAAGATCCAAAAACACTGCACAAACGATTGCCATTGAAATTTTTTAATGTTGGACGCGTGTTTCGCAATGAAGCGTTGGATTGGAAACATTTATTTGAATTCCATCAAGTCGATGGTATTGTTATTGATCCTGACGCGAATCTCAAAAACCTGAAAGCGTATTTGCGTCAATTCTTTGGAAAAATGGGGTATCCAAAAGTTCGCTTGCGTCCTGCGTATTTTCCTTATACAGAACCATCTCTTGAGGTTGAAGTCTGGCATCCAAAAAAGAATCAATGGGTTGAACTTGGCGGCGCAGGTATTTTCCGTCCAGAAGTGACTGTTCCATTGCTTGGTCATGATATTCCTGTGCTTGCATGGGGTCTTGGACTTGAGCGCATTATCTCTGAATATTATCATTTAACAGATGTCCGCGATCTTTACAAAAATGACATGAAGCAACTCCAACAGATGAAAATTTGGGTGAAATAAATGCCCACCGTCACGCTCAATAGAAAGGTTCTTGACACACTTCTTGGCAAGAAACTTTCTACAGAAGATTTGAAAGATCGCATTGCAATGATAGGAACAGATTTGGAAAGTATTGATGACAAAGAAGTTGTTGTAGAAATTTTTCCAAACAGACCAGACATGCTGAGTGAACAAGGGTTTGCTCGAGCACTGCGTTCGTTTTTAGGAGTACAAACTGGACTTACTGAATATGCTGTCAAAAAAAGTGGCTTCAAAGTTGTTGTTGATCCTTCTGTGACGATGCGTCCATATACTGTTTGCGCGATTGTTAAAAATCTCACGTTTACTGACGAGAAAATACGCGAGATCATGCAAGTGCAGGAAAAACTCGCGACAACGCATGGCCGTGGCCGCAAGAAATCCGCATATGGAATTTATCCTTTGGAGCATATTACTTTCCCTATTAGTTATATCGCGAAAGATCCTGAAAAAGTCAAATTTAAACCACTTGGCTCTGATGAACTCCTTCCCGCGTCAGAAGTGTTATTGACTCATCTGAAAGCAAAAGAGTACAAACATTTGACTGAAGGTTGGAAAAAATATCCATTCTTTATCGACGCGAATGATAATGTTATGTGCATGCTTCCTTTCACAAACTCACAAGATACTGGAAAAGTTGACCTTCATACTCGCGAGGTTTTTATTGAATGCAGTGGTATTGATTTTACCAATGTTTCTGTTGCGCTCAATATTTTAGTGACCATGCTTGCGGATATGGGTGGCGAAATTTATACTCTTGACATTATGTATGGCACAAAGAAATTTGTCACTCCAGATCTAACCCCGCGATGCATGGATCTTGACATTGACTACGCAAACAAAATTATTGGGCTTGATCTGAAGCCAGCAGACGTGAAAAAATATCTCGAAGCAATGGGTTATGGGATGAAAGGAAAATCTGTTTTGATTCCAGCGTATCGCGCAGATGTCTTGCATCCTCGCGATCTTGTGGAAGATATTGCCATTGGGTATGGCTATGAAAACATTGAGGAAGTGATTCCTTCTGTCGCGACGATCGCACAGGAAGATCCTTTTGAAGTGTTCAAACAAAAAATTGGCATGGTGCTTGTTGGTCGCGGGATGTATGAAGTTTCTAACTTTCATTTGATTGACAAAACTGTCCAGACCACGCAGATGGGTGTTCCTCATGATGTTCTGGAGATTTTAGATCCAGTCAGTATGGATTATAACTCGCTTCGTTCGTGGATACTTCCCTGCTTATTGCAGACTTTGCGACAGAACAAACAATATGATTATCCGCAGCAGTTTTTTGAAGCGGGGATTGTGTTTAAAAAAGATCTTTCCAAGTCTGCGCTTGCAGAGGAATTTGTTCGTTTAGGCATTGTTTTATCGCATCAGAAAGCGAGTTTTACAGAAGCTCGACAAGCGCTTGATTATATTATGCGGATGCTTGAAGTAGAATATACAGTTGTTGAAGATTCTTTAGGTTGTTTCCTTCCTGGTAGAGTTGGTCGTGTTATTGTGAAAGATGGCTCTGAGGAGATTAAAGTGGCGTATGTTGGAGAATTGCATCCTTCTGTTTTGACTGCGTTTGGATTAGAGATGCCGACTGCCGCAGTTGAATTGAATTTGACGGAATTATGGAAGATTGTGGGGAAGCGGTTGTAAGTTATTCTTTTATCCTTCTCACTATTCCTGTATTTGCATCAACTTCAACAAGATCACCGTCTTTGAAAATATGCGATGCATTCTTTGTTCCTACAACGCACGGAATACCCAATTCGCGTGACACAATTGCGGCGTGGCTGGTAATGCCTCCTTCATCAGTCACAATTGCTCCTGCTCGTTCACACGCGCTCATCACTTCTGGACCCGTTGTGTTCGCTACTAAAATATCTCCTTTCTTTACCTTCTTTATTTCTTCATGAATGCGATCGCTGAATATTGTTCTTAGAATTTTTACTCTTCCTGTATACTTTCCTTTATTCGCAATCATTCCACTCACGCTTTCTACAGTCTTTGAAAAGAAGTACGCGTTAAAATTGTCCTTCATCTTCTCTGCCTCTTTACCGAGAATCAGTTTCCACTGATTCCTCTTTGTGAGAATCCACGTTTCTTTTTCTCTTTGGGTTATTGGAACTTCTTTGCCTTCAATAACTGCACTTATTTCTTCAAAGCTTAACCATGATAAATCGCTTCTCTTCTTTCTCTTTCCTATTTCTTCTATATAGGGCTGAAATGTTCTTGCATAATTGTAGAATTCATTGAGCACTTCTCGCGCTTCTAACTTTATTCCTCCCATTTCCAGTACATTTCTTTGCAGTATTTCATTCTTTTTCTTTTGTTTGAGTTGTTGCTCTACTTTCTCTAAAAAGAAGAATTCTGTGTAAAAATAGAGGTTTCCTAGCTCCTGAAAAAGCTTTACTCTTTCCAAAAACTTCTGCTTAATTATTACGTCACTCATGGAAGGAATCTTCCTTCTTTCTTCTCTTGTTTCTCTTATAATTTTTCTTCCTTCATTCACTTGCGTTTCGACTTTTTTCTTCCACTCTTCAAACTCTTTTTCATAAAATTGGATTCCATATTCTGCGCATGCTTTCTTTGCTTCTTTTGCTAGGAAGAACGCGACTCCATTTTTCTCTGGTTTATATATTAGCACAAAATCAGTTTCTTTAAAATTCTTAAATAAGTAGCAAGAGACGAAGATAAAATTGACTTCGTGATCTGTCCAAAGATATTCATAGTCTTTTGGGTCTATTTCTATCATTATTCTCTGAGAATTAGTATGTTATATAAAATTTCTTAAAAAAATATTAATTTACTAAAAAATGAAATCAAAATAAATAGAGAAAAATAAAAAAGAAATTATTCTTTCTTCTTGCCAGCTTTTGGTTTTGCTTCTTTTTTCTCAGCAGGCTTTGCTTCAGCTTTTACTTTCTTTGCTGGAGCAGCGGTTTTCTTCTTCGCTTTCTGCTTCTTTGGTCTTGCTTGCGGTTGTTTCTTTGATTCTTTCTTCACATCACAAACAATACCTTCTTCTTTCAACGCTTTCACTATTTCTTCATTGCTCGCGTTTGCTTTTATCGCAACAGCAAGATTCAATGGTTCTAAATGCATAATGTTGCATTTTCTTCGGCGTGTTTCGCCATCAATCATAACATACGTGTTATCAAGAATATCCACAACAACACACTTTTTTCGTGCGTCTCTTCCTGCAATCTTCATGCAGACTCTTCCTACTTCAAATACTGCCATTTTTTCCACCTTTCTCTTTGTTCATGTTTCTTCATGTCTGCTCGTCGCCGAACGCAGAAAGAGAAGAATTGCTTAGAATTCTTCCATGATTATGAAAATAAAAATATTTTATTCAAGCTGTGACAATGCTCGCGCTTCACTAATAACGACACGGCGCATTGCTTTGCTGGATAAAACGCCACCAAACGGTCGCTGTGGTCGCTTTTTGGACTTTGCCATATTCTGTTGCTTTGCAGGCAACACTCGTGGCATTCCTTTTAATTTTTCTCCTGTGACAGGACATGTTCCTGTTTTTGGAGCGCGATCTTTATAGTGTATAACTGTTTTTCCGCTTGGTGTGCGGACGAAAACTCGTCGTTTTGATCTTGATCTGTATTTTGGTGCTACCATTGTTTTTCCCTCTATGATTTGTTATTTACTATTATATTGGATAAACGGGTGATTTATAAATGTTACTCTAATAGACGTTGAGCCATTTCCGCAATCCAAGACTGCAGATTAAAGATGTGATAATGTATAATGCTAACCATCCAGGATGCCAGCCAAAAATACTCACACTTCCTAATGGAGTAAATTTACTGTTGCTTATCGCAATTGTTTCGAGCATCGCGTCATCTTTTATCTTTACTGCCGGACCTGTATATTCTTTTTCATTTTCTGACGCAGTAATAATTACTTGTTGTTCCCATGTTTTCAGGTCTTCTCCCGCGTCATTCTTGAGTGTATATTGAAGCATATATTCACCAGGCGTATTCCCTTTATAAACCAGCCGTACTTTGTTATCTTTGATGGTATATGCTTCTCCATTCATGAGCGTGATTCCTTCTGGGGTCATTGGTTCTATTGTTCCGCTAATGCCATCATAAAAATTTAATTCAACGCTGAATTCTTCTTCGATTACTAAAGGCATATACGCAATATGCGCGTTAAACCAGCCCAAAATTAAGAATGCGGGAATCATGCTAAAAAGCATTGGTTTCATGGATTGCATCATCATCTTCATTTGCGCGTCCATCATGCGTTTGTTGACTTCTCCTGCTTTACTTGGATTATCTTTGAGCATTTTTATTTCTGCTTGTAACTCTTTCATTTCATCGCGAAGACGCTTGAGAAGATCTTGATCTGTTGTGTATTTCGTGAGCAAGACCATAATCACAGAAAAAATAATTCCGACACCAACCACAAGAAGCGTTGAGTTTAATTGAAGAATTGTCTCAAAAACCATCTGTCCTTACTCCATCATTTTTCTTAATGCTGGATGCATGTCCATCATATGCTCTTTCGCGATTTCTTCATACAACTTATAGACAATCATGACGCTCAGCAAAAGTGATGTTCCTTGCGTTAATGCACCGAGAACGTCCGCAACTGACGCTAAAAGTCCGATTGCCGCGCCACCCATAATAGTGAGGGGAGTAATATATCTTTCCAATAATCGCTCTAAAATGCGTTCGTCTTTTCTAAATCCAGGAATCTGTAAACCAGAACTGATCATGTTTTTTGCTTGACTCTTCGCGTCCATTCCCGCTGTTTGTACCCAGAAATAGGAAAATACAATACAGCCAACAATAATGATTGTCATGTAAACTAAAGCCTGAAGATATACTTGCCATCCAATGAAAAGTGTTTTCTGGCTGAGAATTAATCCGACAAGCCCATTTGCTCCTCCTGGTATTGCAACCCATGCGACAATCCCCGAAAGTGGCGCGCCAGACGGACTCATTTGTCCAAGAAGTGGATATCCCCAGTTTTGCAATAATCGAGCCCAGAGTTGTAGATTTGCGAGCAGTGCGCTGATTAAGATAACTGGAATGTTGCTTGCGTACGCAAAGCTTAATGGCCAACGAATTCCATGGCCTCTGATTCTTCCAAAAGAAAGCGGGATTTCAATTTTCATTCCCTGTAAATAAACAGCCATTGCGAAAACAATAACTGTTGTTGCAATTATTCCTGCTGCACTCATTGCGGTTTGCGGATCGCCACTATATAATGCTTGAAAAAATTGTAACACTTTTCCAGACGCATATTGTGATTCTCCTGCAGCAACTCCTGTACTCCAGCTAAATGCTCGAACCATTAATGATTTTGAAACTCCAGCAACGATAAACAAACTGATTCCGGAACCAAATCCCCATTTGCTGATGATTTCGTCCATAAACATAATCATTAAGCCTCCAAGACTGAGCTGAAGAATTAAAAGTAATTTTAATGTGAGAATCATTGCGGAAGAAAGCGCGATTGTTGTTCCAGCAATTCCCTGCGCAGTAAACTGTTGGGTGACTGTGTTAAAATAAACTCCCGGAGATAATCCTCCCATTGCAACATAAATAAACGCTTCAAAGATAATAAAGAATATTGCTACTACTTTTTGTGTTCCCTGGAACATCTTTTTTCCGTCTGGTGTTTTTGTGTCAAAGGAAAATATTCCCGCTCCATTCAATAATTGCAACACGATGGATGCCGTGACCAGTGGGCCAATCCCTAATGAAATAATTGAGCCAAATTCCGCACCTAAGATAATTGATAAATATTCAAACTGCGCAAGCGCGTTATCGCCGAGACCAAATAAAGGGATAATTCCCATAATGAAAAATAAAACCAGAATTAATAATGTCCACTTGAGTTTTTCCTGAAACCCTAATTTTTTTTGTGTTGGACCTGCTACTTCAGGCAAATTCAAAAGAATATCTTTTAGCGCCATTGATTATCCTCTTTTTGTGCAGATGCACACATTTTGAGAATACACTTATTGACTCTCTTCCGCAGCTTCTGAACCACTTTCAGTGCAGACAACATTTCCGCCTTTTTCTTTAATTTTCTCTACTGCATTTGCTGACGCATATTTTGCAGTAATGCTCCATTTTTTTGTTGGTTGTCCTTTACTTAAAAGCTTGTCTATTCCAAGCTGCTGCAAATCAACAGTATATACTCCTTTCTCGTCTTTGATTATTCCTTCTTTAAGTAGTTTGTGGTGATTTCGTTCTAGTGATTCTATGTTGCATGCACAGACTTCTTTTCGTGCAATAGGAGTGAATCCATTCTTTCCATAAAAATTAGGGATAGCCCAGACAGACGGTTTTTTACAGTCAGATCTCTTTCCTGTTCCTGCATTTCCGCGTCCTCCTCTATTTCCTGCGCCTCTGTGCTTCTTCATTGCGCCCCAGCTATGGGTTTTGGATCCGCGTTGTCTGCTGTTCTTTTTTCGTTTTACCATATTTTCAACCTTTGAATTTCATTTTTTTATTTTTCTATATCATTTTTCGGACAAAGTCATTAATTTCTTTTCCTCTGTCTCCTACTGCACCAGACGCTGCGAAGGTTCGTTTGATTCCTTTTCTTCCGAATCCTCCACGTGGTGGATTTAACGCGAAAAATTTGCTATATTTTTTTCCATTATACTCAACATATCGTCCTTTATACTCAATTTTCTTTTTGCTGTCTGTTAATGGACCATTGTAAAGTCTTCCTCTTTTCTCAAAGAGTTCTTCGACAAGCTTGTCCTCAGCAATACCCCAAGTGACAAAATCTTTTGCTTTTTGTACCATTCCTTTGTTAGCAGGAGTATTTTCTAAAAGGACACAGTAATTTTTCTTGTACAATCTTATCATATCTAATGTATCTTTGATTTTTGTGAGTAATCGGATTCGTCCGCGAACACGAACGACGACAATCTTTCCTTCATTGGATTGTGGTGCAGCTTTTTTCTCTGCTTTTGGAGCTTTTTTTGTTTCAGCCATGTTTATTCACTTGGTGCTTCACGCGCGGTTTTTCCGTCAGTGAAACTTAATTTTTGTTTTGTGTCATAATCGATTCTTGTCGTCATCAAATTCTTTAATGCCATTTCACACGCTTTAATTGTGTTTATTTTTGTATTTGTCTGACCAAGGATTTTAGACCAGACATCCTTGATTCCCGCAAGCTGCAATATTTTCGCGCATTCTTTTTCAATCGCAAGACCAGTACCTTTTGGCGCAGGGATAAGCGTTACTTCAACAGATCCGCACTTTGCAGTTACTCTGTATGGAACAGAGTGCGAGGTTTTACAGTTGCACTCCCATGATCCACATCCTCGTCTAATTTTGAATAAATTTAATTTTGCATTTTTAAACGCTTTTTCACGAGCAGGAACTGTTTCTTTTGCTTTTCCATACCCCATACCTACATATCCGTCTCTGTTTCCAATGACCGCGCAGGTGGTGAATTTTGGTTTGTTCCCTTCTTTTGTCTTTTTCTGTGTTTGTCGGAATGCTCGTCGCTTCCCGCCACCGAACTTTCCTTTTGATTGTCCAATCATTAAAAGATCACTCTCTAATGCTGGGAAAAGCACATCAACCATTTGAAATTCAAGTATTTTTTTCCCTGCATCAAGGATCTCATCAATATTTGTTATTTCTCCTGTTTTTACTTTCTTTCCAATTTCTGTTTTTGGAACCCACGCTTCTGTATTTGATTTTTGCAGTGGCTTTCTTTCTTTTTCTACTTCTTTGATATCCTTTTCTGTGACAATGTTTTCTTGTTCAACACCAGTACTTGGTGTTTTTTCTTTGATAATAACTTCTGGAACTGAAGCAGCTTCTTCTTTTGTTTCCGGTGCTTGTGTCTCTTCTTTTTTTGCTTTTCTTGCCATCATAATCATCCTTTCATAATTTTTTGCTTGCACTCTTCGAATGCCTTTGTCATCTCTTTAAATTTCGCTTCTTTTTCATGCTTCGCGATGTGTTCTCCCTTAATTCGACCATCGCTCGGGAATGTTTCTTTGTCATGCGGAATACTCATTCCTGCGTCAACCGCGCCTTTCAACGCAGCATATAATCGTGATCCTTTAATTGGACTTTGTAATCCTAAATCAACAATTGCTTCTTCGTGTTTCTGTTGCACTGCTTTCTTTCCTACAAGCAATCCAATCAAATACGCGCTTGGAAGATTTCCGCCTGTGAATGTCCAGTTGTATTTTTTGAGTTCTTTTGTGTTTGCAGAGGTAATTACTTTGTCTCCCTTCGCATCAAATGAAACTAATTGAATAACCATGTTCTTCAACGATTTTCGAATGACAAGACGAGGTTTTTCTCCAATTAAGAGCTTAATGCGCTTCTTGTAGTTCGTCTTATCTTCTCTTCTTCGTCTGTAAGGAATGGTTCTTGTTGTTGTTGACATATTTTTCACGCTTTATTTTTGCTTTTCTATTTTGCTTGTTTCTCGAACAATTTGTTTTCTGTCATATATAATTTCAAGTGGCGAAGGCTTCTGAAAAATCCACCTTTCGCTTTCATATATAGAGTGTGATACATTGTTGTTCCAATAATTTGTTTGTCTCGCAATGATTTGAGGAAGTCACGCTGCAAGCGAACTCTGTTTATCCATTGTCTTTTCAAGGAAAGTCGAGCGTTCTTGCTTCCTTTTCGGGAACCATGGCCACGCTGGCGTCCTTTTTCTCTCTGTTTCTGACGTTCTTTTGCGCGTCCTCGTGAAATTCCTTTTTTCTGGACTGCACTAATAACGCCTTGTTTGACTAATGATCGGATATCTCCTTTTGTAATTCCTTCTTTTATTTCCGCAAGCTGTTCAGGATTGAATGAGACTCGTTTTGGTGAGCATCCCAACACATTCGCTGCCAATCGTTTTTGTACTTTGAGTTCCATAGTATCACGCGTTCATAGGTTGTTTATTATCTTATTGGTTTATTCTCTTTTTGTTAGGACTTTTTCTTGTTCCTTTTTTTCCTGCTCTTTTTGTTCTTTTACCGCTTCTTCTTTTTTCTCTGCTTTTTCTTCTTTCTTTTCTGTTTTTTTCTCAGCAGGTTTTGTTTCGACTTTCTTGTGTTCTTTCTTTGCTTTTTTTCTCTGCGTCATTTCTTCTTCAATTTGTTTCAGATATGCTGCAGCGTCTTTGATATTTTGAATGTGCGCTTTTTTCTTTACTGCTTCTTTGACCATTTCTATTCTGCTTTTCTTCCCAGCGCTTGCTTTGATAATCGCAATTTGTTTTGCTGCGTCAAGCGCTTTCATTTGTTCAAGATTTTCAACAACTGTAGGGAGTAATCCTTCTCTTGTCATGCCACGAACCGCGACTGGCATTCTGTACCCAGGCATAACCCATTGTCCAATGCCACGGCGTCTTCTTCGAAGTTTGTTGTGCAATCCTTTTGGTGCACGCCATTCTCCTGTGACTCGCGCTCGCTTGTTTTTCTTGAAGTTTCTTCTTAAAAATGCAGGCTTCTGCACTTTCTTCATCTTCTTGATTGCCAATAATTTTTTGATGTCTGCCATTTTTGTTTCTCGTTATGCGCTTTTTACGCGCCCATTATTTTTCCGCACTTTTCAATAATGTAAATTCCTTGCTGGAAGATTCGCGGATCAAATCCAGGTCTTCTGCAAATTAATTCAATCGCGCCAGCAGTCATTCCCGCAAGCTCTTTGTCAGGGCTTGAAACAATAATATCCTGCCCTTCTATCTTTACTTCAACGCCTTCTTTGAATGTCAAGACTCGTGGGATTTTTTCTCCAACGAAATTTTTTACTGTAATTGCCTTTCCTGTTACTGCAATATTCATCGGGAAGTGACCTGAACAGATGCGAAGTTTGTACACATACGGTTCATTAACTCCCTTGAGCATATTTTTGATGTGCGCAATAAATGTTCCAATCTGCATTTTTTCTTTTCGTGTTACTCTTGGCGCTTCAAGCACTATTTTATTTCCTTCTACTTTTAATTGTAATCGAGGATCGTGAAATTCGCGCTTGATCATTGCTTTTCCTTTTGAAATAACAAGGATACTTCCCTCGAACTTTGCGTTCGTTCCTGCTGGAATTTCCATTTCTTCAACATAATTGAGTGCTTTCATGTTATTGATAATTAGTAGCAGTATGCCACTAATCTTCCCCCGAGCTTCTGTTCTTTTGCGCTTTCATGATCCATGATTCCTTTTGTCGTGGAGACAATAAGGATTCCAAATCCTTTCGCAGGCAAATATCGCTTTTCATATTTTGTGTAATTGTCCAATTGAACTGCGTATCGTGGTTTAATAACCCCACAGTTGTTGATTGCACCAAGCAATTTGATATTGAGCATGTTTCCTTTTCCGTCTTTGATTTCTTCTGTCGCGCCAACATAGCGTTTGTCCTGCAACAAGGTTAACATTTGTTTTATTAATTTTGACGCTGGCTTGATTGTTACTTCGCCTTTTCCGATCTTTTCACAATTCATGATGTTGGAAAACACGTTTGCCAATGGATCATTTAATGTCATTTTTTTCTCCTCTGTCTTGCTTTTTGCTTCTTTTTTTTAGTGGAATTTTTTGAATCCTATTTTTGGTGCAATGTCTCTAAAGCAGTGTCTGCACAGATTCAAGCCATACTTGCTGATATGCGCTCCTGTTCGCAAGCAGCGTCTGCATCGCAATCGCTCTTGTCCAGTTTTTCTTTCTTTAGGAGCATTATGTTTAATGAATTTCAAGAGTCTGTTTGGTTTTGCTTTGAGTTGTTTGAATGCTTTTTTGAAACTGCTATATGTCATGTGCGTCCCTCATTCCTTTTTATTCCGCTGTTTTTGTGCCAACGTTGAATTCTTTTTTCATGAATTCCATTGCTTCCGGTTTGGAAATTTTGTGGCTCTTTTTGATTTTTCGTTTCTGGATCTTTCGTGTTTTCACTCTAAAGCCAGGACGTGTTAGCGTGATGCATACTTGGAAACCCATAATTCCTACTTCAGGACTGTACTGGATTCCAGGGATGTCAATGTATTCGTGAATACCAAACGCAACGTTTCCGTTTTCGTCAAACTGTGATTCCATTAAATTACTTCCCTTTGCTTTCAAAAAGCCAGGTAATAATTTTTGAATAAGTTCTTTGTCTCGGATGGTGATTTTACATCCAATAGGTAATCCAGGACGCAATCCCCATGTTGGGATTCTTTTCTCTGTAACTGTTTTGACTGGATCAATGCCTGTGATATGCTTGAGCAAGAGGACTCCTTTTTCTAATTTCTTTGGATCTTTTCCTGCACCGACATTCAAAGTCATTTTTTCAATTTTGATTGTTTTCATGATATTCATGGTCTTACCCTATTCTTTTTATTCCTGTTTTTGCACGGTGACTGCAGGATGTTCTTTTCCTACAACAAACGCACAGCTTTTCTTTGTTTTGTATTCTGCACCATTCTGCAATTTGATAGTAACTGTTTCTTTGTCAACATCAGTGATCTTTCCTGTGTGACCGATCTGTTTTCCTTCGACAAGCAATACTGTCATGTGTTTGTCAAACGGAAGATGCTCAACAATTTTTCCTGTTTTTACATCAATAACAAGTGAGTCTCCAACATGGTATTTTTCTTTTCCTGTAAGGAGGAAATTGTACCCGTCGTTCATGTTGATCTGTAATTTGTTTCCTTTTACCGCGCTCTTTCCAATAATTTTGCTTACTTTGAGATTCGCTTCTTTTGCTGGAACTTTGACATAGCTTATTTTTCCTCGCGCGTCTAAAATAACACGGACGTGTTCCATGCTATCCATTTCTATAATATCAAGGAAACCTGCTGCTGCTCTATGATCTTTTCTTCTTCGTCCATTGATGAGGACATTTTTATTCTGCAAGATTGTTTTGACTTCTTTTGTTGTCTTTGCGTATCCTGCGATTTCTTTCATGAAAATGTTTAATGGAAGGCACATGTCTAAACTATGGCCGCTTGGCATTGGGCGCGCAACGAACTTTGTACTTCTTCGTTCGATATTCCATTTTGCAGGTGCTGCCAATCGTTTTAAATGTCGTTTCATGCTATTCCCTCAGTGAGCTTATTGTTTTTTTGCTTTTGATTTTTCTTCAGTTTTCTTTTCTGCTTTCTTTGCTTCTTGTTTTTTGATTCTCTTGTCTTCTTTTCCAAGAGCAGTAATCATGAGATTTGATACTTGTAATGGGATTCGCGCTTTTGATCCGTCTTTTTTCACTCGGTCAATTCCTTCGACAAATACACGACCTGATTTCATGTCAATTTCGCTGACTTTTCCTTCTTTTCCTTTGAAGTCGCCATTCATGATTTTTACTTTGTCGTCTTTTCGCAAGGAAATTTGTCGTCTTGCGTACTTTTTACGCAAATCTTTCGCAAGATGCGCGTGCATAAATGTTCTTTTCATGTGGAGCGGCGCGTTAACACGGTACTTTCTTTGTTTTCGTGGCTGTACACTTGCCTTCCACTGTGCTGACCATTCTTGTTTCATTTTTTTCGTCCTTTTTGTTTTTCCTTTTATTTCATTATTTTAGACTATAATTGTCGCGATCTTCGCGATCGCAGGCCATCGTTCACAAACTTCTTTCGCGACAGGTCCTTTGATCAATGTTCCCTGTGGGTTTCCTTTATTATCTTTCACAACAACTGCCGCGTTGTCTTCAAATTGTACTCGCGTTCCATCGCGTCTTCTGAATTCTTTTTTCTGTCTGATAACAACAGCAAGTACACTCTTCTTTTTCATCTCAGGCTTTCCTTTGATGACGTTTGTGTTGATGAGATCGCTTACTCCTGCTGATGCTCGTCTTCCTTTCTTTGTTTTGATCTTGTAGACTGTGTAAATACGAACAATCTTTGCTCCGCTGTTATCCACAACATCCAATCTCGAGGAGAATGGAAGCGCACGGGTGATTTTTGCTTTAAGTCCTTTCATTTTGTTTCACGTAGGTATTATTGTTTCTCTACTATCACGAAGCATTTCATCTTACTGATTTTTCGTGTTTCCATAACTTTGACTGTATCTCCTTCTTTTGCACTAATGCATTCAGGATTATGAACCATGATTTTTGTTCGTCTTTTCTCGAAACGTTCGTATTTTGGGAGAGGAACTCTTCGTTCAATTTCCATTGTTGCGTTTCGCTTTACTTTTGCGCTGCTAATCTTTCCAACAAGTGTTCGACCCCGAACTACTCGTTCTCCATGGAACGGACAGTTCTTGTCATTCACACATGCTGTCGCAGGCGCTTTGACATCAATGCCGATATTTCTTGTTTTTTGATTTTCTGTCATGATTATCCCCTTATTCGTTCATACGGTCTTTTTGTGATCGTTTTTCCTTCGATTATTTTTTCCTCAAATTTTTTGTCTTTGTGAATTTTGAATGTGATGTGTGTTTTCAGTATTTTTTGTTTTTTTTCTTTTGTGTTTATGGTAATCGTGTTTTTTGTTTCATCCAACACTTTTCCTTTCTTCCCAATCAATGTTTTGTTGTTCGCATGCACCACTTCAATTGTTGCACCGATCAAATCAGCATTCATTTTTATCTTCGGCGTTCATCGCCGATTCTGATTGTTTCTGGCGCAAAGCCCAGCTCTACAAGGTAACTCATGACTCGTTGGATATGCTCTCCTTGGAGTTCAATGACGCCTCCTTTTGCTGTTCCGCCACACGCAAGTTTTGACTTCAACGCTTTCGCGATGTCTTTGATGTCAATCTCTTTTGTGTCTATACCTTGAACCACTGTATACTTTTTTCCGAATTTTTTTCGTTCAATGTAAATGGTGATTTTCTGACTTTCTTTCGCGATTGTTTCACAAACGCAAAGGTCTTCAGGTAGGCCACACGTGTTGCAGATTTTGCTCATGCTTTTTTAACAACCTCCACGTCTTTTTTTGTTGCAAGCAATTGCATTATTCGCGCAATTACTTTTCGTGTATTTTTAATTATCATTGGATTCTTTGATTGTGTTCCTCGAGCAGCTTGCGCTCGCTCTTTGATGAGTTGGTTCTGCATTTCACTGAGTTTTTCTTTCAACTCTTTTACTGTCAGTTTTTGCAGGTCTGTTGCTTTCATTTTTTTCACGTTGTTTTTATTTTGTAATTATCATTCAGGCTTTTCTTCAGCAGCTTCTTCTTTTACTTCAGTTTTTTCTTCTTTTGTTTCTGCTGTTTTTTCACTTTCTTTTTTCTTCGCGCGTTTTTTTGTTTTTTTCTTCTCTTCGTGCTTTTCTTCTTTTGCTTCCTGTTTTCCTGCTTCTCTTTGTTCAGTTTCTTCAGGAGTTCGAATTTTGATACGATCTGGTAATTCAATTGGTGGCATAATGCGCACTTGGATTCCTACTGTTCCTGATTTTAATTCCGCTGTGCTGTACGCTTTTCTAACTCCACTTATTGCAATGTCGCCGCTTTTTTTCAAGTAGCCCTGATAAAAGCGCCATCGTTTTGCTCGCGCGCTTGGAACTTTTCCTGACACGACCACTTCAATTCCCAATGCACCAGCATTCATGACATCTTCCAATACTTTGTGTCCGATTGCTTTAAATCGCTGTGAGCCGAATCGTTCCATTGATGTGGAGATTCTTTCCGCAATGATTTGCGCATCGAGGTTAGGATTTTCAATTTCATTGATTTCAATTTGTGGATTTTCTAAGTTGAACTTTTTCTTGAGCTGATTTGTTAAGCGTTTGATGCTCTGTCCTTTTTTTCCGACGATTAATCCAGGCCGCGCTGCGTTGACGACAATCTTTTCTCCAAGCGGAGTCATCTGCAACTTTGAACTGCTGAGACCAACCTGTTTCAAATTTGTGCCGATGAATTCCTGAATTTGGAATTCTTTGATTTTTTGTTCAACTATTTTTTTGTAGCCCATGCGTCATTCCCTTTTTGATTATTCTTTTTTACTTTCTTTCGCTTCTTTTGTCTGTTTCTCTTCTTTTTGTTTTTCTTGTTTCTGCGTTTTTGATTTTGCTTTTTCTTCAGTTTTCTTTTCTGCTCTTTCCTGCAACACTACTTCAATGTGCGTGCGCTTCATTTTTGTGCCCCTCTGTCGTCCATAATGATGCGGAGTTGGCGCTTTTTGCGCGTTAATATGCACAATATGTAAATTTCCTGTGTTTAATCCTTTGAGCTGCGCGTTTGCTTCAGCTGATTTTATTAACGCCAAAATTTCTGTTGATGCTTTGATTGGATATCGCCCAGGACCCATTCCTGGCCTGTGACCAACGTTCCAGTTAAAGCGCGTGTATGGAATCGCTCGTTCCATCTTGATCGCATCTTCAAGGATTCTTTTCGCTCTGCTTGTTGATTTATAACGAATCCACTTGCAGATTTCGACACTCTGTTTTTTAGAGATAGATAAATCTCTGCCAACAGCTCGTGCCATTAACTCCTTGTTGTATGCGCTGAACGCGTATTTTAATCCCATTGTGTATCGCCTTGATTATTTTTCTTTTTTCATTATTAGTTATTTTTATTTGACAGATAATGACGCACTGGATTTGGTTGCTCCGATACCTGGCGCGTTGTGCGCAACACGGCTTCTCGTTAACGCAAATTCTCCAAGTCTGTGTCCAATCATATCCGCTATAATTTCAACATCTTTGAATTCTTTTCCTGCATGAATTCCAACAGTTCTTCCAACCATTACTGGAAGAACAATCATATCTCTGCAGTGTGTTTTTACTTTCTTTTGTTTTGATTGTAGTTTTTCAAGGAATATTTTTTCCTGTTCTGTGAATCCCGCATTTATTTTTCTTCGTTCTCGGGAAGGAAGCAAGAGCGCTACTTCTTTCAAACTCATCTTCTTTAACTCGTCGATTGTTTTTCCTCTGTACTTGAATTCTTTTAATGCCATGTGATCTTCACTTCCTCTATTTATCTGCTCTTACGACCTGTTCTTCGTGGTCTGATCTTACCAATCTTTGCGCCAGGTGGAGCGAATCGTCTCGCAATGTCTGGCTTGTTCTTCTTGCTGGAACGAGCACCACCATGTGGGTGTTCTACTGCGTTCTGTGATTGTCCCGAAACAACTGGCCAAAGCGCCGCGCTTGCTCTGGATTTGAAATATCGTGTTCCTGCTTTTAACAATGGTTTTTCCATTCTTCCGCCGCCAGCAACAATGCCGACTGACGCTCTGCAGTTTTCATTGAACATTTTTTCTTTTTTTGATGGAAGCATGATACTGATACTTGTTCCTTGTCGCGCAAGGACTTTCGCGAAAACGCCGCCGCTGCGCGCGAATTTTCCGCCATCTCCTGGAATTCCTTCAATGTTATACACTAATGTTCCTTCTGGAATATTTTTGAGTGCAAGTGTTGCGCCTGTTTCTGTATTTTCTGTGCCGCATTCAATTGTTTGATTGACGCGAACTCCTTCAGGAGCAATGGTTAACTGTTCTTCTCCATTATCCCATTTGACTGTCATTAAAGGAGCTGTATGACCAGCACAATGGAGAAGGTTTGTGACCTTTCCTTTTCCTGCTGTTTTCATGGAAACATGGCTTGCTTTTCCGACGTATTTATGGCTGGGGCTTAGGAATACTGGTGAGCCCTTTCCGCGTCGTTGTACTGTTAATCGCTTACCCATTTTTGTTCCTCATTAAATTAATCCTAGTTGTGTCGCAACATCAATCGCAGGAGTGTCCATTCCGAGCTTGACATACGCTCGCTTTGTTCCCCTTGGCGTGATCATTGTGTTTACTTTTGTGACTTTAACTTTGTATAATGTTTCGACTTGTTTCTTGATATCTTCCTTTCTTGCTTTTCTTTCTACTTCAAACGTCATTGTATTTTCGGATTCGATCATACGAATCGCTTTTTCTGTCGCAAGTGGATACCTTATCAGCGTTTCCATGTTTTCACGTTATTTTTTTTGTTTTTTATTCTCTTCTTTATTTTTTTATGCGTATAAATTATCTTTCGCAATTTTTTCAATTGCAGCTTCTGTAAATATAGTTAATCGTCCTGGTTTGATGCTTGGTGCCAATATTTCCGCGTTGAGGTATTTGACATTCACAACGTCCACTCCTGGAATTCCGCCAGCAGCTTTTTGCGCTTTGCATGCTCCTGAAACAACAATTAATGGTCCTTTTGCTTTCTTGTAACTTCTTCCGCGCATTTTACTTCTTCCTGTTCTCATCTTTTTTCTGCTTGCTCGGCTGAGTTCTTCTGTGAGTCCAAGTTTTTCCAACGCTGCAACAACATCTTTTGTTTTTGCAAGATCTTCAAACTTTGTTTCTACAAGGAATGGATAATGTTCAGGAAGCACATGTCCTTGTTCACTCACAAGGTCTTTTTTCATTGCTGCTGTTAATCCTGATTTGATCGCGATTCTGTTTTCATTCTTGTTTATTTTCTGATCCCAGTTCTTTTCTACTTTTGGAGGATGCGCTGCTTTTCCACCGACTGTTCCTGCCGCGATTGCTCCTGCCCAAATAAATCGTGTTCCTCGTCTTCCAAGGACTTTTCGTGGTGATCGTGAAATGCCGTGACCATACGATGTTTGATAATCTCGTCTTCTTCTCGAAACTTTTGAAACCTGTTTCATACCCGCAGTTGGATCCGCGCCGTATGGTTGTCTCTTATTTGCTCTGATTGCAAGTACTGCTTTCTTCACTACATCTGGGCGTACTTCTGCCTGAAAGCACGCAGGAAGATCTTTCTTGCTTACTTCTGTTTTTTGCAATGAGTATACTGAAATTTTCATGGTTTCACATCAATTGTTTCTGTTTATTGTTTTGATTCTAAACTTGTGTAGGTTACGCTTGGCGCATCCTTCGGATTAAAATGATTTGGTCTCTTCGGGAAATTGAAGCGGATTAATCGCTTTGCTGGTCCCTGTACAGATCCTTTCACTAAGAGATATTCATTTTTGACATTTCCATAGTGGAGAAATCCTCCTTTTGGGTTGACTTCTTCTGCTTTGTCGGAAATTTTGATAATCCATTTGTTATATTCTGTTCTATTGTGGTAGCCCATTTGCCCCGCATGCGCAACTCTATACATGAAGTGTGCTTGCGCAATCCAACCACCAAGTGATCCAGGTCCTCTTTTTGTTTTTTCTGACTTGTGTCGTCTTATCGAAACACCAAATCTTTTTACTGGACCTTGGAACCCTTTTCCTCTTGTGACTGCGATTGTATCAACTATTTGTCCTGCTTTGAAAATTTGTGACGCTTTAATTTCTTTGCCGACGTTGTTTTTAATATACGCAAGCTTGTCCGCAACTGAACCACTCAAAGCCATTTCAAAGAGTTCAGGTTTTTTCTTGAAACCAACAAGTTTTGGCTGCGTGTAAACGTTTATTCGGATGTCTGTGTATTCTTCAGGTTTGATACTTTCTAACTCTGCTTCTTTACTGTTTTTGATAACAGGTAATTTTCTTTTTAATTCTTTTTCTGCTTTGAAGCGAAGTTCTTTAACTACTTGGAATCCTTTTAATGTGTCTTTGTAGAAACGCGCTGACGCGATTTTTATTGGCGGGCATTCGATAACAGTGACTGGCACCGCAATTTCTTGTCCTTTAGAAGGTGATTTTGCTCTGTTGTCCACAATCATGACATGCGTCATTCCTGCTTTGTATCCTGCAAAACCCAAGAGGTTTGTCTCTTTCAAATCCGCGGTAACTTTCCAGGATCCAATATTTGGATACGGTCTGTTTGCGCGCTTTCGCGGCCAGACCTGCATGCTTCCGTGTCTTGGATTGTGTGCTTTTGGCATTTTTTATTCCTTTTTTGAATTTTTATATTTTGATAGCAAACCCTAGCCTGTGTGATTTGGTTCTTATTGAAAAAACCTATTCTTGATTCCTTTCTTAGAAACAGTTGAACATATTCAATCTGTACTGAAAAAGCATCTTTTCAGGCTTGTTGTTTGATTGTATGTGACCATGATCCTCACATACACCCGACGGTAATCATCGGATTTGTCCTCTTTATCCTTTGAGAATGACAGGTTGTTTATAAAGGTTGTTCTTTTAAATTATTGTGAAATTTGGGTTTACTTCGAACCGAAGGTTCGTAGTATTACGAGCATAGCTCGAAATAATACCCCACAGTTTGCTGTGACCCAATTTCACAATTCCACAGACGCACCGAATTGCGAGCGGGCAATACCCCGCAGCTTGCTGCGATTGGGATGCCCTGCGAGCGGTGCGTCTGTGTTATTCAAGCGCTTTTTGTTCTAACTTACTATAATGCGTAATTTCTCCTGTTGCGATTGCACGCTGGACTTGTTTCCCATTGTATGTGTCTTCCATCACCACAGTAATCTCTTCTTCTAATACTTCTGCAAAACTCGTTCTTCCCGTCGTTCCAGGGCAGTATGTTTTTACTTCAGTACTTTTGTTACGAAATTCTCTTGTTTCTACTACACTGTTTTTTCCTGTAATATCTGTTCCACACTCTTGACAATAAACTTCTACTTGAGAAATTCCAAAATATACTTTTACTCTTTGAAGGAGATCCATATTGTCTAGGACTCATTCTCCATTTTTCAATGTTTTGACATCTTTTAGTTGCTTTCAATTACTATACTCTCGCTCAATGCATTATTTAGTCTATTTTGAAATAATTATACATCAAACATAATTGAAGATACTTAAGAGTTGTTTGGCGAATCAGTGCGTTGCAGGCGCGTGTGTTGCAGTGCTTGTGCGAGTATTATGTTGTCTTTCGATTTAGAGAAGTGCTGGTGCGTGTTGTAGGATTACAAAATTTAGTCTTTTCTCAGTATTCTCTTCTTCTTTCCTGTGTGTTTTCTCGCGATCTCTATTATTGTCCCATAATCTGTTGTTGTGGATTTATCAAATCGAATATGATCCGCAAACGCATTATTGACGTAGAAGCTATTACAAAACCATGAATGGAATCCTGCCGCGTACGGTACTTCCCCATAGCGCACTTGAAACACATTTGCTTCGACAATCACTGGCTGGTTCGTGTCAAAAAGGACTTGCGGTCGTTTCAGTTTTTGCGACGTTGCTTTCACTTCTTTTGCCTTACTGAAATATTGCGCAAACTCTTTGTATCCTTTTTTATCTTGTTCTTCTAACTCTTTCAAGGCTGCGAATACTCCTTTATATTGCTGAATACATTTGTCTGTTTTGGTATCTGCTTTTTTTGTTCCTTTTTTGTGCTGCTCATACGTGTCCTGGTCTGCTTTATACAAATCAAATAATCCAATTACATCTTTTCCAACAGGCATATTCTCCAATAATTGTTCTACTTCTGTTTCCAAATTTTTCCCTTTGAGGACTCTGTTGATGAGGATTCTTCCTTGAACACGATATATGTCCACTACAGTAACCACATCTTCTGTCCCTTGCCGTTCTTTTGCGAGTTCAACGAGATTTTGACGCAGCGCGACTAATCGCTCTTTTTGTCCTGCTGTTTTAATCTGTGGTCCTTCTGGATCAAGATTTACTTTGAACGCAGGAACATACTGCTCACTTCGCTCGTCGTATAATCCCAGCAATGCTCCTGTGACTGCTTGTTCTCTAAGCGGCGTTTCTTTATCCCACCCTTCTGTGTATAATCCAAGAACAATGCAATCCACTGTCTCATAATTCTTTATCTTGATTGTTTTTGCGAAATGAAATGAACGTCTTCCTTCTGGATTCCACGCTGTCCTGACCACGACCGCCCCTTCTAACTCTTGTCTTCTCTGTTCTTCAACATACGCACGAAGCTGCTCTTTTTTTGTCAATACTTTTCTCTCGACAACTCGTGCATTGAGATTTCTTCTCTCCATATATTCTCCAAGCCTATCAAGAATTTCATCTATCCTTCTATAATCTACAGGAAGCTGGCAAAGAGGTTCTGCGATCTGTCGCTCTCGTGGTACATCCCATGTTGTTGGATCTGCGATTGCAAGCATGCCGTGGAACGCGAGGGTCAATTCAAGATCTTTTTTTACTGCTCCCTCTCTAAACAATGTTTGGTCTGCGAGATATGCTGCAAGAAATTCATCTTCCACTCGTCCTGTTTTTCTGCTTGGCCAATATTTTTGATTGGGAATTCTTTCTTGTACTCTTCCAAAACCATCATGATGTTTATACCATCTACTAATGAGCTCTGCGTCTCCTATCATTACAGGAAGCTGTTCGATAGTGTCTGCAAGTTCTGGGAACATGCGCAGATCAAAAGGAGTAAATTGTCTTGTATTTGCAGACACTCTTCCATCTGGATTAATTCGGAGCTGCATTCTATACCCATTTTCTTTTACTGCGCCTCTGGTGTAGACTTCGAGTCCAGTCTCTTGCATTCGTACAGCATTCACATCATCAATAAATGTCGGATTGAGAAACGCGAGTGGTATTCCAAATTCTGGGAGAACTCCTTCAAGATAAAAATCTCGTTGTGTTTTTACGAACGCACGAATTTCTTCTTCATCTGCTTTACTTAGTTCTGGAACATACCTTTTTATTTCATTCCAAAGAAATCTATCCGCTTCTGTGTCTCCAAATAACCTGTGCATGATCTCCGTGATGCGTCCTTCGTTTTCTTCGCCAATGAATTTTGCCATATTATGAAGAAGTTGCTTTGTTTTTAAAAATGTTTCAAGTCGTAATCTATATAAAGCGACGGCAAACACAGGCTTTCATGCCTGACTTAACTCCTCGATATGTTCAACACGTTCTTGAGTATAGAGCAGCGCATACGTATCCTGAAACTCTTGCTCATTTTCAGGTTGGCTCAAAAGGATTCGCATCTGCTGTTCTCAAAGCACTTTATTTCTGTTACGAACCTGC
The DNA here is from genome assembly GCA_016214075.1 of Candidatus Woesearchaeota archaeon. Classification (NCBI taxonomy): domain Archaea; kingdom Nanobdellati; phylum Candidatus Woesearchaeota; species Candidatus Woesearchaeota archaeon. The sequence goes on along the minus strand of JACRPI010000043.1, from coordinate 15,679 downwards.
TTCGTCTGCTCCTTTAGATCGCGTTACTTTTCCTCCTAATTGGGATGCTGTTCGTATTCGCGAAGACGCGCCAGACTTTCTTTTGAAACATATCTGCACTCCTGGTGCATACAGAGCACTCTTTCACATGCCGCAAGAATTTGTTGCAGAAGCATATCGCGCTTCTTTGGCTGGCGCTTCTCTTCCTCAGGGAATTTATCGTCATGCAGATAATCTTGCAGAACTTGCGTTGTGCGCACTTGATGAAGAGTTTTCTCCCTTTCGTTCGCAAGAACGGGAAGATAAAGTTGCTTTGTTACGGCAGCGTTTTTCTGATCCTCCTGCTCTTCGCGTTTTTGTTCGCGCAAGAAGATTGGAAGATGTTTATCCCGCAGTTCCGGATTCCTATGGAAAATCTTCTTTAGGTTTACTTCTTCTTGCTGACGCGTATCATGCACGCTTGCGTGAGGAACCAAGAATGTTTGATACATCTCAAGAAAGACATCTTCGCTGGTGGGAATTTCCAGAAGAAGGAAAACTTTCTGGCGTTCATGATGATGCTCGAGCTGAACTGATCTATCATGTTCTTGAAACAGTATTTACGCATGATGTTCCTGGATACAAAGAAGCTGCTTATTTACGGTCTGCTTTAGAACGAAGAGCAGCAGAGATTAATGTTGTCCAAGCGTTTGTTATTGATGGCGATTATCGTGCAGATACCACTTTGTTCTTTAAACGACATGGTATTCGATTCTTGTTGGATCCTAGTTCAGGGGTTCGTCATAATTCCTCTCGCGCGATCCTTGAAGTATGGGATAGTGTAAAATCTGACCTTCTTCATGTTCCTTCTTATTTTACCGATGGTACTGGTGATCTTCCTGCTCTGAAAATGCGCACTGCAAAAGGAAGGCATACTGGAAAAATGTTATTAGATCGCGTTGCGAAATAATTTTTCTCCATTACCTTTAAATAAAACATAACTGCTCAAAGAAAATATGGGCCTGTAGCGCAGCCTGGATAGCGCATCTGCCTTCTAAACCAGTGAAGCAAGCAGGAGGTCGTGGGTTCAAATCCCATCAGGCCCGTTTTCATTCTTTTCTAATATTTCCTCTTCACAATAAAATATTTTCTTCTGTTTTTTATAAAATAAAAATATTTGAAGATACTTTGGGCTTTGCACAAAGGATTACTAAATGCTTTGCATTTAGAAATACTTTTTCTGATGCTTGGCGACTCTTTAATGATATTGGTGCGTCTTTCTTTTTAGTTAGTATTGTTATATCATGCTTTTCTGTCACAAACTATTAAAGCGTTGTTTTTTATCCTACCTTTATGACTGAAGAAGGACTCTCTGCACTTTTAGCGTTTCATGCAAATGAAGATCTTATGTCAGGGTATTCTTCCTTGCTTTCAAGAAGAGGATACACTACTATTGATTGTGTCGATACTGCAGCGGGACTTATGGAAAGACACGCTACTCGCCCAGGAGGGTATGATCTTTACGCAATGGATGTTAATTTGGGAAATCCTAATGGTTTTGATTTTACTGCTGCGCGCTATATTTACGAACTTATTTCTCCTGTTGTTGAATCAGGTCTTGTTAAGTTTTACCCTGCGTCTGGTTCTTTTGATATTGTTGAAGCTGCCCAAAGACAGGAACTTCCTGCAGTGACTAAAGCAAAGTTAGGTGAAATTATAACTGCTATTCCTCTAGTAAGCAAATAATTTTATCCTTTCTCAATAGAATTTGAAGATTCTTTTCTGATGCTTGGCGACTCTTTAAGCATTTGATACGTGTTTTCTCTGTTTCTTGATTTCAGAAAATTTATAAGTCTCTGCACTTGACTGACATTTCAGTTATTGCGCCGGTAGCCAAGCGGCTAAGGCGACCGCCTGCAGAGCGGTTATTCGGGGGTTCGAGTCCCTTCCGGCGCTTTTTTCTTTAAAGAATAATTTCCAACATCTTTTTCAATTGCTTTCCCCTTACAACATTATTTTTGTGTGTAAGGGGAATCAGAAAATAACTAAATTTGTAATTAAACAAGAAATGTATTCCAATACGTTTTTGTATACTGTTCTGTACAAAAAGTAAACAATTTAGAATAATCTTTCATATCTATTGAAAACAAATCTTTTTTTATTGCCTGATCCGCCTCATTCATTGCCGCTAAATATTCTTTTCTTTGTGTTGCAAGAATGATAAAGGGGGCATAATTTTCTTTTATTAAAATTAAATTCATTATCATTCTTCCAGTACGTCCATTTCCATCAGAAAATGGATGAATATTCTCAAATTTGTGATGAAAAAAGATAGCTAGTGCAAGAGGATGCATGTTCTTTCGCTGCTTTCTGTACCATTCTATCAATAATTTTATATCATCTTTCACATATCGTGCTGGAGTAGGTGAAAATGGTTCTCCAAGAATACGGATATCATGATTTCTATAACCAAGACGCAGGTCAATATTTTGTAGAAGTGCATCATGAACCTTTGCTATCACCTCTGCTGTGACATCAGGTTTTCTTTCCAATAAATCAAAAAATACTGTTTTCGTGTTTTGTAAATCATAGACTTCACGTAGTGTTTTATTTTTTGGAAGGATATTCTCCTGAAATAACCGGCGCGCTTCTGATAAGGTGATTGTATTCCCCTCAATAGATGTGCTACTGACAGCAAATTTAATAAGAAACATTTCAAAAATTTCTTTTTTTGTAAGCTTATCTAATGAAGAGAATTTACGGTGAAAATGAAAATTGGTTGCCTCTATTTCCTCTCGCTGTTCTTTAGTAAAAAAATTATTTTGTTTAAACTTTGTTTTTCTCGCTTTATTGATGTAATACTCTGATTCCAAAAAGCGTTGGAGTCCCCTATACGATTCACGCACTTCTTTTTTATATTTTTTCTCAAGCATCTCAATACTAATCTTACTAATGTCTGTTCCTAAATTTTCAAGATCTTTTGTGAGGACATTTCCATTGTTATTTCTATAGGACACTCGAAGGGTATAATACTGCTTATTGCCTACCTTCTTGACATGAATGTAAACCATATTTTTTAGAAAGGAAGAGTACTATTTAAATCTTTCCCCTTACATCTCATATTTTTACTTGTAAGGGGAATTATAACATAATCTCCAACATCTTCTTCAATTGCTTTGGATTTTCGTAAAGAATGCAAGGAATGCCCAACTCTCGCGCTCCTTCTGTATTTTCTTCTTTGTCGTCAATAAACAACGCTTCGTCTGCGGTGACATTGCATTCATCCAACACTTTCTGGAAAATAACTGCATCTGGTTTTTTCATGTGCAGTTCTGTTGAGAGAAATGCTTTTTCAAAGAATTGAAATAAACCATGTTCTCGGTTATACTCGCCCATCTCCTGCTCTGTATTTGTGAGCGCAACAACTTCATAGTTGATTTTCAGATCTTCAATGATTCTGATAATTTCAGGATTTCTTACTTTTTCAATTACTCCATATTCTTCCAAATGTTTTTTGACAACATCTTCTGCTTTCATATTCTTGTTTAATTTTTTCAACACTTTTTCATAGAGTTGTTTCAAAGAAAGTTCTCCTGTTGTCGCAAGACGCCAATATGGTTTTCTTGCTTCATTATATTCTTCTTCAGAAATACCAAGAAATTGTGCGATGTTTTTGTACATTACTGTACTTGAAGGTTCTTGTATGAGGATTCCTCCAATGTCGAAAATAATGAGTTTGATCATTTTATTATTTCCCTGTTAATATTGCATATTGTTTTTCTGCCTCTGCAATTTCGTGTTCTATCCAATTTCCTTTCCATCCAGAAATTCCAAGGTGATCGAGCATTCTTCGTAGTCCATCATCTGGTTTGAAGCGATACACTTCTCCTTCTTGCGCAGGAACTCCTTGCGCGTATCCTAAATTGCCATCCCTTCTTAATTGGTATTTTCTTGGCATAGGAATTTCCTGACCAAACGCAACGTCTGCAACTTCCCCAGGTTTCATGTGGAATTTTTCTCTTCCTAAATGCACAAACCTTCCTTCTCTCATAAATCCTTCTGCGTCAATAGCTGCAACTTCTCTTGGATCAACATCTTTCCAATAGCGCACTGCCGCAATCGCGACATTTGTTTCTATTTCCCATGAAAGATAAATACATCCTTCTGTTTTGGAAAGGAGTTCATCCTGATCGTTATATATTTCTAAAACGTCTGGACCTGCAAGATATTCTACTTCTGCGGGGATTATTTTCTTTTCTAATCCTAGAAGTTCTAATCTTTTTCTTGTCACTGCATCGCTGACGTCATCTTTTGGAACATAAATGCCGTTTCCATTTCTTTCAAACAAAATACTTTCTTCTGCTCCTTCAGTTCTTTGGAGGAGATTAATATCTTCAAAATGTTCTCTGCATGCTGGAAATCCTGAGGGAATGCCATTGTATAAAGGATGCACTTTTGTTCCTGTATCTCTTCGATGCGTTAAGAAACTTCCATCACTGAAGAGATCTATAATTCCGCCTGACGTTGGACGTGAAGGATGTAGGTATGTTCCAATCGCTGCTTGTTCCCCTTTATTCAATCGTGTTAAGCAATCAATCCCAAACGCAACTGCATCAGCGTTACTTAACTTTCTTTCGTTAGAATATGCGCGTTGATCTTCGTTCGGATAGACAAGAGAAACAGTAATTCCTCCCTTTGCATTTCTTTCAACATACGCTTCTGGTATTGGAAACTTGAATATTTCTGGCATTTTTGTTCACCTTTTGCTGAGAAATATACTTTGATTTATAATGTTTTTACTCTTTTTATAAGATCATTTCCTTAAATTTTCCTTTTCCTATCTCAGAAAATTTTTGCAGAAATTCATAATTATCTTTGATATACTCTGTTCTCTGTGGATCTTCACCATACATTTTATTCCATCTGTTAAACTCTACAATTATTGTCGCGTACCTTGCACAAACAAGATCATAAAGCAGCAAACGCTCTTCTTTTGTTATTGGATTATATCTCTCATATGCGCGCAAAAAAATGGTTGCTTGTTCTGGCGCCCAGTTATAGCTCAACACCGACTGACAAAGAAATACCGCGATGTTCTGGATACAGCAGCTTGCTGCTGCATCACTAAAGTCTATAATTGCTTTGAGTTCATTCTCTTTCACAAGAATGTTATGCGCAGCAATGTCGTTGTGAATAATTGTTTTTGGCAGCGCGTCAAATTGTGGCTTTATTTTTTGAAAATTCTTAAAAATAGTTCTCATTATTTCTTTATCAACATATTTTGGCAACAGAGAAATTGCTTTTTCTAACGCAAGAAAATGCTGCATATCCCATTCATAGTTTTTTCTTGGGGCAATGCTTCCATTAAATTTTCTCAGCACATTGTCCATCTTTCCTGCTTCTTCTCCCACTTGCGCAATTACTTTATCTGAAATTGTTTTTTTGAAGCAGTTTTCCGCGGGAATGTATTCCATTAAGATCGCTATCTTTCTTTGCTCTTCCGCATGCCAACTTTTGTTTTCTGTTTCGAATACTCTCGGCACTTTACACGCGCTTTTTGCGCAAAATATCATCAGTTCTATTTCAAAAAGAATGTTTTCTTTCTTCATGCCTATGCCATCGAATATTTTTATGACGTATTCTCCTTGCTCTGTCTTGACATAATAATTTGAGTTCTCAAACCCAGAAGTAAACAGAAAATACTTTACAATCTCTCCTTTGTCTTGGTATTGGTACAAGATCTTTTGTAAAAATTGTTTGGTATAGGTTTGTCTCATTGTTGATAGTGCCTTGCAACTGTATTTATTATTCTTTCATGTAATATTGGATATCCACCATTCTTTTAAATTTTACCCCTTTTTCATAGTAACTTGGGTAAACTTTATAAACCCTCCTCCATTCACCTTTTCCATGAGAATCTTAGCAGCAGGAGACTTGCATGGTGACAGAACATTGGCACAGCGTCTTGCAGAAAAGGCAGAAAAAGAACAGGTTGATTTAGTCATCATTACAGGAGATATCACGCATTTTGATCAGGGTTCAGATGGCATGATGGGTCCTTTTGTCAAGAAAAAGAAAAAAGTATTGTTTGTTCCTGGGAATCACGATAGCTTCGCGACAGCGGATTTTCTTGTTTCGATGTATGGGATCAAAAATATCCATGGCTATAGTGTCCGCTACGATGATGTTGGTATTTTTGGCTGCGGCGGCGCAAACGTTGGTCCAGTGACTATGCTCCAAGAAAAAGAAATTCAAGATTTATTGCAAAAAGGATTTGACAGAATTAAATATTTGCCGAAAAAAATCATGGTCACGCACGTCCATCCGAGTGAAACCGCGATGGAAAAATTCTCTACTTTTATCCCGGGAAGTTCTGGCGTCAAGAAAGCTGTTGAAGCAATGAAACCAGACTTTTTACTCTGTAGCCACGTGCACGAAGCAGAAGGAATCGAAGAAATGGTTGGTCCTACAAAAGTCATTAATGTAGGCAAAGAAGGAACGATTTTGAATTTGTGATTGTTTATGATTTCCAACGAGTTAAACAACGGTTATTATCCTTACGCTTCAAACACCCTTTCTTGTGGATTGCAAAAATGCATTAATCGTGGTTTAGTTCCTTCCGCTCCAGTTTTTCTTGATCTTGGCGCAGGAAAAGGGGAAATTGTTTTTCGAGCAGCGCGCGAAGGATTTCATTCGTATGGCATTGAATTTCATCAGGATTTTGTTGATTCTGCGTGGAGAATGATCAGCCTCAAAAAATTGCATGATGAACTTCCTGAAACAACACGTTGTTCTGTTGTTCAGGGTAGCTATTATCCTCAAAAATATATTGAACGTCGAGCATCTAGATCAGCTGTTGCTTTAGCTCATGAAGATATGTTCTGGCAACTTCTTCCAGGAGATGGAGGAGGTACAATTTTTCCTTTTTCTTATGAGGATGCTAAAAAAGATCGCGTTTTTCATCCTGTCTCGACAAAACCAGACCCTTACAAAAGATTGGGTATTTCTTTATCCACTGTTGATGTTTTCTTTAGTTATACCTGGGGTCCAGAACTTCCATCGCAACTTGAGCTCTTTTCTTTGTACGCAAAACCTTCTGCGATATTCCTCAATGACACTGCAGAAGAGCCATACCATCACCCTCAACTTCTTGAAGAACTTGGTCTTCAACAGGAAATGCTTCTGGAGTGGCAACGCCCGTCGCGCATAGGCTTGAAAACTACCTGTGGACTTATGCTGTACAGAACAAAAAATTAAAAATATATAATTGTGCTCTATTATTTTTTTCCTTACTCATCATCATTATTTCTCAAGAATACAAAACACAAGAACGCAAGGATGAATATTCCCACAACAAACAAGAATGTTCCCCATACTGCATTATTTTCGCTTAAAAATAACAAACCGTACGTGAGGCACAATATTGCGCCGATGATGTTTACTCCAACCAGAAAATCAAGTATTCTACTCATTGTTATCCCTGAAAAAGAGGAGGCATTTGGGTTTTAAAAAGGTGATTGTTTTGGTTTACCCTTTCACAACACCAAGCGGCTTTAATCGTACAACAATATTCCCAATCCCCGCGTCATGGCTGACTTGCACGACTTCATCAACATCTTTATACGCGCCTGGCGCTTCTTCAGAAATTCCTTTCCACGACGCTGCTTTGACAAAAATATGCTGCGCTTCTAATTCTTTCTTTGTTCCTTCTCCAGTATATCTGCGATTCGCTTCATGCCTTGACATGACTCTTCCCGCGCCATGCGCAGTTGACGCAAAACTTTTTTCTGCGGATGTTTCTGTGCCAATCAAAACAAACGACGCCGTTCCCATAGATCCCGGGATCAAAATTGGCTGGCCAATGTCTCTATACTTCGCGCAAATTTCTGCATTGTTTGGACCAAACGCGCGCGTCGCGCCTTTTCGATGAATGTATAACTCTTTTTCTTTGCCATCAATATCATATTTTTCACGCTTGATAATGTTGTGCGCAACATCATACACTTGTGTGATACTTCTTGGTGGAACATCAAAGACACTCTTGAACGCTTTTCTTACTCCATGCACAATTATTTGTCTATTTGCCCACGCGAAATTCGCAGCAGCGCACATCGCGCCAAAATATTGTTTTGCAAGCGGAGTGTCTGCTGGCGCGTAAATTAAATCTCTATCTGGTAAACTGTTTGCAATCTCTGGAAACGCATCTTCAAATTTTCTTAAGTAGTCAGAACACACTTGATGTCCGAGTCCTCGACTGCCGCAATGAATCATCACGCAGATTTGCCCTTTCTCGGTGATCCCCATTTTTTTTGCCGCTTCTTTATTATGAATATGATCTACAAATTGTACTTCAAGAAAATGATTTCCTGCGCCTAGTGTGCCGAGCTGATTTTTGCCTCTTTCTTTTGCGTTGTTTGATACTGTGTTTGGATCCGCTAATTCAAGACAACCATTACTTTCTGTGACTTCAAGATCTTCAGGAAACGCGTAATCATTTTCCACTGTCCATTTTGCTCCTTCTTTCAAGACACGATCAAGCTCTTCTCTTTTCAAATGAATTTGTGAATCCCTGCCCACACCGCTTGGAACATTTTTGAAGAGCGCATCAAGAAGTTCTTTTATTTTTGGTTCTACTTGTTCTTTGTTTAATGGTGTCGCTAATAATCTGACGCCGCAATTAATGTCGAAACCTGTCATTCCTGGACTAATAATTCCATCTTCAACAGGAAACGCAGCGACACCCCCAACAGACATACCGTATCCCTGATGCGCGTCTGGCATCATGTAACTGTATTTTTGAATGTTTGGCAAGCACGCAACATGCATTCCTTGCTCAAGTGATTTGTCATTCTCAATAAGTTTGAGCAGTTTTTCTGACGCGAAAATTCTGACAGGAACATTCATTTTTCCTTGCTTTGGAATTTCCCATTCATTGTCTGATATTTTTTTTAGCTGGATTTTTGGTTTTTCTTTTTGTTGCTCGTCCATTCATGCAAAAAATGAAGAATTGTTTATATACTTTGCCGAGAATATTCTCATTCTACGCAGCAATCCTTCTTCCTGTCATTTGTTGCGTATATGATTCAAGCCAATTCATTGACAACGCTCTTTTCTCGATAAGATGTTCCATACCCTTTAACAACATATAGCAATCTTTCACATCTTGTCCATTGACAATGCCACTCATTTTATCTCCTGCGTCACCAAGACCTGGTTTTATGTAATCTTCTTTGGTTAAAGGCAATTGATCATGGCTAACAATATGTACGTTGAATCCTGCGTCATGCAATGTTTGCAATCCGCGATATCCTCCTGCAAAGAAACTTGAACAGTAAACATCACTCGGTTTGAGATTGAGCGTTTCTAAACAACCATTAATTGCTTCTTTGCTGCTTCCTCCTGTCGCAAGCATGGGATCGACAACAACAAGCACATCAGGTTTTTCATAATTTGCAGGAAACACATACGCATTTGCAATCAATTGGGAATAGGACGATGAATGATACCCGTCAGGTTTTTTGAGATCAATGCCAACGACTCTTCCACTATGCGCTCCTCCTTCACTTCTTCTTTTTGCATCAACACCTATAATATATGCTTCACATCCCATTTCTTCTGCGAGATCCGCAGCAACAAGCGAGGGAAGAATTCCTCCTCTATGAATTGCTAAAAACGCAACGCGTAATGGTCTCTGTTCTCTTGGAATCCAATCCATGGGAACTTTTGCTGTCATCACTATGCTTTCTACATTGAGATCTGCAACAGTTGCTCGAGAATGATAACCGCTTACTGTGGTCACTTGATCTTTTCTTGTTTTGATTCCTTTTATTCTTCTTGCAAGCGCTTCTTCATAGGGGAGTGTTATTGTTCCGCCTGCATATTCTATCTCACAGTCCACCTTTGCTGGATTTGTAAGACTATATTTTCTTTGTAGTATATCTGTGAGAAGTAATGGAGTGACGAGTTGCGTGACTTGCGCAATTCCTCTCTGAAATTTTTGTACATGTTCTGGATTTGTTGGATCGACACTTCTTTCCCGTAATTCTTGCATCAGTGTTGCAATTACTGGAGGAAGACCAAGATTGCTTGTTCCTATTTTATCTTCAGAAATTTTTCTTTCTGTTGGGGGGCTCTTCCACGCTCTTCCCATTCGAAGCACATTTGGATATGTGATGCCTTCTTGTTCTCTATGACTTACATATCCTTTTCTGATTTCTGTTTCAGGAACTCCTACTGCTTGGCATGCGTTGTTCAGCACATCTATTAATGTCATTATTTTTTCCTCGTAAGAATTAGAAATAAGAGAGTCCACTCAGAATTTTTAAACGTTTCGAAATTCATTATTAAACGTCAAGCACAACAACTACTTTCCACAACCCTTTCTCTTCTGTAATTTCCATCTCATTGTAGGTGACTGACTTCACTCCAGAATGCATTTCATAGTGCTTTGCATCATCGCCGGAAACAGTTGCATGCAGATGATAATCACTTCCTTTTTGCTGGATTTTTAGTTCTTCTACTTTATGTAACGCAAATCGCTCACTATCGAATAAGACTAATAACTCTTGAAGAAAATCGTATAATAACGCTTTTTTATGTTTTGTTTCAATCGTTATCTTTTTTTTATTTTTTGGTTTGACTTTTTCTGTCTCGACAATTATGTTTTCCATTGCTATTGCCGCGTTGGAGAATGCTTCTTCTATTGTTTTTCCATACGCCGCAAACTTTGCTTCTGCTGTATGCTCGAGATACTCATATTGTTTCATATGTTGTCTAGACTTCTCCTCGTATTTATGGTTTGTGTGTTTGAACTGTTTTCTATCATCATTTTTATAAAATCCTTCTTCTTCCCTTCTTTTATGACTCGCGTTTCCACAATGTCACTTACAGGAATTCTTCTTACTACTCCGCTTGCTACTTCGGGGTGTTTCCCTAATTTACTTGATGAAAGTACATGCACTACTCCCCTTATCTACTCTCTTATTGCTTCTCCTGCTGAGGCCGCTATTACCGACTCTGTTATTGTGTCTGTTTCTGTCTATAATAACTGTTCTTCTGTTCCTGTTCTCACATTTCCACATTATGGTGTTTCTTCTCTTCCTGGCTATGAAGTCGAGCCGTCAGAAATTCAGGATGTTGAAGGCATTGTTTTTGAAAGAACAGATGATGAAAATTTAGTTTTTGCAACACAACCATTACCTATCGAAGCTGTTATCGGCAGTTCTGCTGTGCCCTTATTTATTGATTACTCTGTTACTGTTTATGGCGGTTTTTTTACTTTTGATAAGCAAGATACATTAGGCGATTACATTACAATACTCCCAAATTAGTTGTTGTGTATCACGCTCTCTCCCTTTCTTTACATGTGTCAGAAAGCACCCCTTTCCTGTGATAACTTTTATAAATGCTTCTCCTTTCCCCTATTTGATGTCTTCCAACGCTTCATTAACAGGACTTGTCCTTGCAGCAGCACTTAGTTCTTCAGGTTGTGGTTCAACATGGAAAGTGGATTCAGATCAGTGTCATGATCCTTTTATTTACAATCTCAATGCTTCTCCAGAAGAAGCGTATACTTCGGATTCTGTTGTTATTTCCGTGTCTCTTTACAATACCTGCCCCTCTGTTCCTATTCTTACATTTCCAGATTATGATCCTCCTATTGTTTCTTCTCTTCCTGGCTACCAAGTAGAACCTTATGGTCTTCATATCGAAGGAATTGTTCTTGAGCGATCAAATGGTGAAGATTTAGTTTTTGCAACAGGTGCATTACCTCTTGCTTCTTTTACTCCTGGCTATCTTCGCTATTCTCTTACTGTTTATGGGGGATTTGGAATTCTTGATAATAAAGATACACTTGACAGCTCCATAACACTGCTTGCTGCAGATACAGGTGAATAACATGGTTCGACGCTATAGTCCTTTAACATTTAGTGCACTCTCTCTTATTCCTTTTTTTTCACAGGCATGTCTCCCTCCATTCCCAGATGTTATTCTTGTTGAAGACGCAACTATCTCCGTTGTTTCTTTAGACACCGTCGATACTGCTTCTTCAGGAGAGATGACTCTTGACGATCTTCTTACTTTTTCTGCTACATTTGCTACAAATGCGCAAAACCAAGATTCTGATAATGATAGTTTTGCATATGCACTTCGTGTCAATGTTGATGATTTAGGTGCAGAGAAACTTGAGCTTCAAGGAGATTTTACAACCAGTGATAACTATAAATATTCTGCTTCTTTTGCAAGAGAATATCCTGCAGGGTACTTTGATCAGGGCGAACATACCGCTGTTTTTCAAGGATTACTTTATTATATTGATCCAGAAAACAAGGAACAGTATGGCATAACCCTTTATTCACCTGAAGTCGAAGTTCCATTTACCATTATTGATAATGATATAGAAGCACCATCGATTTCCGATCTCATTGCAACACCGCAATATACAGGCAATGATTCTACAATTCTTCTTGAAGCAACTGTTACTGATAATAAAGGAATTGAACGTGTCCTTGCAACAATTGCAGGAACAGAATATGTACTCTCTGATAGCGATGGAGATTCTGTTTACTCCACAACCATTGATCCATCAACATTCTCTTTGACTCCTACAGAAACATATACAGAATTTTCTTTTACTGTTTCTGCAACTGATACAAATGAGAATACTACAACGTCAGACTCTGCATTATTTTATCTTTCCGACGCAATCGCACCAGAAGTCGCTGACGCGGGAACATCTACAGAAACAGACAACAGTCCGTTGACAACTTGGAGTGTTTACGCAACTGCAACAGATCTTGGAACAGGAGTAGAATCTGTTTTTGTTGAATTAAATGAGAATGGTGTCTTGCTGCCTCTTGCGTATCAAGGATCAGACATTTATGCTCTTGATCTTACAGGAGATAATCTTTCTGCGCCTTCCACGACATATATCCTTCACGCTTTTGATTACGCAGGACTTGAATCCACTGCAACAGGAACAGTTTCTGTTGAAAATATTACTGGGTTAACCATTAATGACCTTGTTTTATCTCCTTCCACTGTTTCCAACGCATCTACTGAATATGTCACTATCACCCTTGACGCAGAAGATCTTCAGGACGCTGAATCTGATTTGATTGCATCTTGCACTATTGACACTCTTGAAGTTCCTCTCTCTTATGAATCAGGAACACAATTTACTGGTACATTTCAGACTGCGGATTTTCTTGTTGCGCAAGATTACTCTGTTTCTTGCACTGCTGAAGATACTGATGGATACACTGCAAATAGAAGCACCGCATTGACTCTTACTGATGGACTTGCTCCAGAAGTTTCTTGCAGCGCAACAAACGCCGCGAATGATGGTTCATCATCTATTGATATTTCCTGCACTGTCTCTGATGAGACAGGACTCGCATCTTCCAATCCTGTTACCTACACAAGCACTCTTGGTTCTGATGCGCTCACGAATACCAGTGGAAGCACATATGAAGCAAGTATTCCTGTCAGTGGCGTTGCAGCAGGAACATATTCCATTGATATTCTTGCAACAGACGCAGCAGGCAATACACAAACGCAAACTGTTTCTTCAACAGTTACTGATGCGACCGCGCCAACATACGCAAGTCTTTCCGCAAGTCCTTCTTCTGTTTCCAATGATGGTTCTTCCTTTGTTGTTTCTGCAACAACTGTTTATGATGAGACTGCAATTACTGCTATTTCTGTTACTCTTGATGGAACAGCATATACCATGACTGACGCAGATGGCGATAGTACGTATGAAACTGCCGCAATCACTCCAACATCATGGCCAGCAAGTTCTTATACTCTTGATCTTGTTATTTCAGATGGGACAAATGAAACAACTGGAGCAACAACTGTTGATGTGACTGATGGAGTTGGTCCAACAGTTTCTTCTTGCTCAGCAACAACTGCTTCCAATAGCGGTTCTATTGATAGCACATTCACCGCAGTTGCAACAGATGAAACAGGAGTAAGCACTGTTTCTTACACTGCGGACTTTGGTTCAGATGCTCTCTCTTTATCCAGCGGATCTACATACACGAAGAGTGTTGATTTAACTGGCGTTGCAGCAGGAACATATTCTGTTGATTTCAGTGCAACAGACGCTGCAGGAAATACTAGTAGTTCATGCACCGCATCATTCACTCTTCTTGATACCTCTGATCCTGCGATTGTTTGTACGCTTGGATCAAGTAGCATTACAAATAGTAGTGGATCAACAACACTTGATTGTGTCGTGAGCGAAGAAACAGGTATTTCTTCAGTTTCTTATTCAGGATTTGGAAGTGGTTCTCTCACCGCAAGTTCCAGTACAGATTATTCTACAACGCTCACTGCATCTTCTACAACTGCTGCAGATTCCTATACAATCCCTGTTATAGTTACTGATACTTCTGGAAATACAGATAGTTATTCTGTAACTCTCACTGTCACCGACGGAACTGCACCAACAATTGACTCTGTTTATACGCTTGTCGATGGTTCAAGTTCCAGCACCATTCTTGATGATGGAACACAGGATTTCCTTGTTTATGTCTGTAACACTGATGAAACAGATGGCGCAGAACTTGGTGGCGGCGTTGAAGCTACTATTGACACTCTTGTCGAAACATTGAGTTATGATTCTTCAACTCAATGTTTTGTTTCCAGAGAAATAGGTGGCGATGAGTTGAGCGCAGGCACATATACCGTTTCTGCAACCGCAACTGACGCAGCAGGAAATAGCACGACAGATACAAGCGCTTCTCTTGAAGTGACGTGTTCTGCGGTTACTGTCTCTAGCGTTACTGTTTCTGAATCTTCTATTTATAATAATAACATCCCAAATACTTATACTATCTCCGCAGATATAACTGTAGGGTCTTGCGGTGGCTCTGTTGATACTAGTTCATTAGAAGTTACTATTAATGGAACTACAGAATCTATGAGTTTGAGTTCAGGCTCTACTTATGTTTCTGGAGAATTTGATGCATTAGGCACAGATCTTGGTTCATATACTGTTTCTGTTACAGGTGCAGATTCTTTGGGTAATTCCACGACAAACACTGATGAAACAATTACTGTAGAAGATATTTGTGATAATCTTGCGACTGATGCGCCTACTGCTACTATTGGTGCTTATGTCGCAGGAAATTATGCTGGCGCACTTACGTCAACGACTTCACCTGTTTCTTCATGGCCTGCTGGTCTTGCTAGTCTCTCTGAAATTCAGGTTGGTTCTTATGGCACTTCATTCACTAATCCTGTCATCATTAATTATAATGGTGCATTAGGGAAAGTTGTTTATTTGACAAGCGCATGCTCAGGGGGGAGTAGTAGTGGATCAACTTATACAACGTCCTCGTATAATGTTTGTACGATCACTGGAACATATGACGCAACAACATATCCAGTCTCTGTTTACTTTGAAACTGCTGGAGATTCCACTCCTACTTTTTCCATTCATAATCCTTCTCTTTCAGGAAGTGTCAATTATTATAAATCATCCAGTACTTGTTACGTGAATAGTAATGGCAACAGCGCTGCACTTTCATCGTGTGGATCAACTACGCGACCTGTTACTTTTTGTCTTAATTTTTAAGAAAATCCGCTAGAAATCCCATAAGTTCAGCTGCGTAGCAGCTGGACGTCCTTTAGGTATGGGATGAATAGCGGTAAGTTTTTCTAGAGAAATATTTCTCTGTTTTTTGGTGGTAAAGTGATGCGCCTCACCGGA